>JAJPKG010000264.1 GCA_021323815.1 Pseudomonadota bacterium | reverse complement strand
TGAACTTGTGGGCCAACGGCTTCAATTTCTCATTACCCCTCGTCTCCTCGCGCACCTTTCTGATGATCGTGGATTTCTTCCTGGTGTTCGTGACGCTGGCGCTGATCATCTTCGCCTATCGCCGCCTGATCCAGAAACCGCCGGAACTCGCCAGCCAAACGCACGATCCCAAAGACGGCCTGATCATCCTGGGCTTGATCTTCCTGGTGATCTTCACCCTGGCCGGCACCGAGACGTTCAGCTATGTGGCGACAAGCGGCGCGGAATGGTCGCCGCTCGGCGCATTCTTCGGCAAGCCGTTCCTGGGGCTGGGCACTGCCAGCGCGACGGTGCTTTATCGTGCTTTCTGGTGGGCGCAGATCTTCACCGTGCTGGGCTTCCTGGTTTACATCCCGCAGTCCAAGCACCTGCACCTGCTGGCAACACCGTTCAACGTCTTTTTCCAGAAGACGGAAGAGCAGCCGAAAGGCGCGCTGCCGCTGATTCCCGACATCGAGGGCCGGTTTGAGCGCGAAGAAAACGTCGGCGTCTCGAAGGTGGAACAATTCACCTGGAAGCAATTGCTGGACGGCTATGCCTGCACCGAGTGCGGGCGCTGCAATAGCGTCTGCCCCGCGCTGGCCACCGGCAAGCCGCTGTGGCCCAAAGAGATTATCCTGGGCGTGAAGGAGCAGTTGTTCTCCGACGGCGGCATGAAGCTGGCAGGGCAATACACCAATCCTGAGGACGAACGCAAGATTCCGCTGGTCGGCGGCAGAATTCAGGATGAAACGCTGTGGTCCTGCACGACGTGCGGTGCCTGCGTGGATATCTGCCCCGTCAACATCGACCACGTGACCAAGATCGTGGATATGCGCCGCCATCTGGTGATGGAAGAAGAGGGCCGCTTCCCCAAAGAGGTCGCGCCGCTTTTCACCAACCTGGAACGCAACAACAATCCCTGGCAGATCCGCAACGACACCCGCGCGGAGTGGGCCGCCGGCTTAGGTGTGAAGCTGATGCAAGACGCACCCGACACCGAGATCCTCTATTGGGTCGGTTGCATGGGATCGTTCGATCAGCGCAACCGCAAGGTGGCGACGGCCTTCGTCAAAGTGTTACAGGCGGCGGGCGTCGATTTCGCCATCCTGGGGCCGGAAGAAAGCTGCACGGGCGATCCAGCGCGGCGCATCGGCAACGAATATCTGTGGCAGACGCTGGCCGCACAGAATATCGAGGTATTGAACGGCTACGGCTTCAATCGCCGCCTGGCCGCCTTCAATGCGGAGAATGGCACCACAACAACCGCCAATGGTGGAAATGGCGAGACAGGGCATGCGCCGTCCGCTGTCGCCAGCAGCAAGAAACGGCTGATCCTGGCGACCTGCCCACACTGCTTCAACACCATCAAGAACGAATATCCCCAGCTTGGCGGCGAATATACCGTCATGCATCACACGCAATATATCAGCCTGCTGATCGAGACGGGCAAGCTGCGCCTGCCAAATGGCTTTGATCGCCGCAAGCTGACGTATCACGATCCGTGCTACATCGGGCGCTGGAACGGCATCTATGACGAGCCGCGCCGCGTGCTGAACGTGATCAACGAGAACGGCGTGACCGAGATGGGGCGCAACCGCAATCGCAGCTTCTGCTGTGGCGGCGGCGGCGGGCGCGTGTGGATGGAAGAGAAGGTCGGCAAGCGCGTCAACCACGCCCGCGTGGAAGAAGCCATCGGCACCGGCGCTGAGGCAATGGCAGCAGCCTGCCCCTTCTGCATCACCATGTTTGAGGACGGCATCACCGCCAAAGGCAAGAAAGAGGAGTTCAAGGTCGAAGATCTCGCCGAGATCCTCGCCCGCGCTCTGGAAGAAGCCTCAGCGGCAGGCGATCTGCTGCCGGCGGAGTAAGCAGCACCCAGCCTCGCCCTTGCCCGGCATTTGTCGTGTTCAGCCGTCGCGTGATACAATGCTGCATATTTCCCAAAAGACGGATCGCAGCCACCGTTTGTGGGTGTTGAGTTGAACGAGGCGAGGCAAAAGCTATGTCTGGGCATTCCAAGTGGGCGCAAATCAAGCGTCAGAAGGGCGTGAACGACGCCCGGCGCGGCCAGTTGTTCACCCGGCTGGGCCGCGAAATCATCGTCGCTGTGCGCGAAGGCGGCAGCGGCGACCCGAGCGCGAACTTTCGCCTGCGCAAAGCGATCGATGCCGCGCGGGCAGCGAACATGCCGATGGATACCATCGACCGTGCCATCAAACGCGCGCTGGGCGGCGGCGAGGGCACGCAACTGGAAGAGATCACCTATGAGGGCTACACGCCCGGCGGCGCGGCGGTGCTGGTGTATGCCATGACGGATAACCGCAACCGCACAGCGGCTGAAGTGCGCAATGTTTTCAACAAAAACGGCGGCAACCTGGGCGAGAACGGCTGCGTGGACTGGATCTTCGAGCAGCGCGGTGTCATCGAGGTGGAACTGGGCGGGCGCGACCCCGACGAATTGTCGCTGGAACTCATCGACGCCGGCGCGGAAGATGTTGATCCCTATACTGAAGGGGATGAGACCCTGGTCGCGTATACCATGCCCTCAGAGCTTGACACCGTGCGCGCGGCCATCGAAGAGCGCAAACTGAAGATCACGCGCGCCGAAACGTCGCTCATCCCCAAAACAACTGTGGAATTAGACGAGAAAGCCAGCCAGCAGGCGCTGCGTATGATTGAACGTCTGGAAGAGTTAGACGACGTACAGGATGTCTATACCAACGCCGACTTCAATGAGGCGGCGCTGAGCCAGGCATAACACACGGCGGAGGTGGCCCCACCCCCTGGCCTCCTCTCCAGCGGATTTGGAAAGGGGGCATGTAACATCAAGGGGAATCAGGCATGCGCATCACCTTAGGGGTTGATCCGGGAACGGCGACGGTGGGCTATGCAGTCGTGAGCGAAGATCGCGGCAAGCTGCGCCTGCTGGTGTGCGATGTCATCACGACGCCGCCCGACATGCCTTTTCCCCAACGGCTGAGCAAGATCTTCCACGGCATCAGCGAGATCATTCAGCTCTATCATCCTCAGGATGCGGCGGTGGAAGAACTGTTCTTCGCGCGCAATGCCCGCACAGCCATCGCCGTCGGCCAGGGGCGCGGCATCATCTTGCTGGCCGCCGCCGAAGCGGGTTTGCCGGTCAGTGAATATACCCCCATGCAGGTGAAACAGGCCGTGCAGGGCTATGGCTCGGCCACCAAACATCAGGTGGGCGAGATGGTGCGCATGCTGTTGGGATTGGACGCCGTCCCCAAGCCGGATGACGCCGCCGACGCCGCCGCCATCGCCATCTGCCACCTGCACTCGTCGCGCGTGTCATCGCTGCTGAAGCCATAATGCGCCTGCTCAAAAAAAATCTGAGACCCGGCACTCAAGGTTCTCCTTGCCCGCTGAAATCCGTGGTAGTGAGAGCGGGCCTTAGCAGCACGGTTGCCGTCAGTTGCCAGCGGATAGTGCCCCCATCAGGATCAATGGCAACCAGATGGCGGCCATTGCTAACGAAAAGAGCATCTTGCCAGAAAAAGAGAGCGGGTTGCAATGCCGGATTCTGGGGAAAAGCGCTGACGGCAAGGCCGCATTCCATGCGATTGTGCCGCTTGCGCCGTTGATGGCAAGCAGGCGAACATCACGTTGCACCGCAGCATAGATGATATGGCGGGGGCCAACCGCAATCGGTCCCATCAGCACGTTGCCCACCTGCTCGTTGCGCCAGAGGATGCGCCCAGTGGCACTCGCCACCCCGTCAAGTTCGACGCCGGTATCAACCACGATCGAGCCGCTTGGGGTGGTGCCATATTGGCCATTTTCCGCCGTCGAGGTGACGCTGAGGTTTGTAAAGGCGGCGACATGAAAAGAGGAAAGCGGAATTGCCCACCGCTGCTTGCCATCATTCAGGTTATAGGCAGCTAAAAGAGCATCCGCCCCCTGATTCACATAAACGGTGTTCTCATCAAATCCCGCAATGATGCCATTAATGGTTCTCTGCCATAATGGCCGACCCTGCTGAGCGTCAAAAACGCTGAGACCGAGCGAATTATCCGCGCTCGCCGTGTTCATGAGCAGAATCAGATCCTTCAAGCGATAACAGATGCCAGCGAAGTTGCCCATGGTATTCAACGTCTTTTGCCAGCGGATCCTACCCGTGTCAGCCGAGCGTGAAAGCATGTGCAAAGTGACGACTTGGGGGTTGTCGCCTGCTCTGTTTTCGCAGAAGAGCACCTGGCCACCACCATACGCAGCTTGAACGCCTTGTATCGCCTGGCCGTCTGAAATGGGTGCCTGCCAGGCGATAGTGCCGCTGGCGGCATCCAGCGCCACCAGTTGCAGGTCGCGCGTGAAATAGATGCGATGGTCTGCTACGGCAACAGGGGCATAATTGAACGTTGTATCGGTTGCCACGCGCCACAGCACGCGCCCATCGCTCGCGCGCACCGCAACAATGGCGTTATCGGCACTGGCAGTGGCGGCATAGATGACGCCGTCAGCGAGAAACGCCGATGCTAGAGAAGAGATGCCCTTCACCTGCCAGACCACATGCCCATTGCCGGTCGCCAGTGCCTCTAACGTGCTGCCATTCTGCACATAGATGTTTGGTCCTGGAAAGATGCGTTGCCACAGGGTCGTCGCGGTGGGCAGCCACAGCGGGCTGGACGCGATGATGGCGATCAACACAACCAGCCCGGTCGCCACATGAAACAGCCAGCGCGCAGAAAACCGCGCATGCGGCTCCTGCTCCGGCAAATCCGGCACGGGGAGATCCTCATCCGGCAAGATCTCGAAATCCGGCTGCATGACAAACCGTTCTCCGAAACTTACCCAAATAGGACCCGCCTATTTGGTGTTCGGTTCCTGCTTCAATGAGACTGCCGCTGGCGCAAACACCTTTGGTCTTACGTTCTCTCCACGGGCGTCGATTTCCGCCGAACAGGCGGTATCCCAAAGGAACGATCAGAGTGGAGATCCCTCCACCGAATGTGGTTTTTGTCCGATGAAGAGAACTCCTTTGGCGATCATCTACCACAAACCGGGAGATTGGGGAAAAGAATTAGGAGGTATTTACTACCCTCGAATGTAGGATGAGCTGCGATTGCTTCGGGCTATGCACGTTTTTTCCGGTGTGGTTCCAGATACAGAGTATGGCAGATGGCAGCAGAATACAAGAGATCAGAACATTGATTGTAAGTGCATAACCCACCCTCTGTTGCGCTGGTTTGTTACGCCGTATCCTTTCTTCTTAACATTTCTTTAATCTTTCCTGAGTATCCTATGGGCAGATGTTTTCTCACTCGTTTGTCTCTTGCTTTCTGTTCTGCTGCCTACAAGGGAGTGACAATGCAATCTGCACCACTCGTTTGCCCGCTGTGCCAACGCAACGACCTCATCCGCAAGGTGAGCGCGATTTATCATGAAGGGATTGCTTCAGGCGTCGTTCAAGAACGCAATGTGTTTGGCATGACAGTTGGCATGCACCCTACGCAAACCCAAAGCAATTTGAGCGCCCGCCTGTCACCTCCACTTCCGCCCGGCTATCAACCGCCGAGGCCAAACACCTCGCGTTCAGCAACTCTGACGATTATTCTTGTAGCGCTGGTCTTTTGCCCGGCTCTCATTTTTCTGCCTCTGCTCGTATTGGGCCTACCAGCGGAAATTGCGTACTATCAATCCTCAGATCGCCATCAAACTGTCCCCCCAGCGTTGTTGTGGTTGCTCTTCGCCGGTTTAGTGGCAATGCTGTTTGCTGCCGTGTTCCTCAGATGGTTTCTCTGGCGGCGCAGCCATCCATCGCAACACACCCTGCAAACAAGCGCGCGCTATGCACAGTACCGTGAAGCTCTCCAAAGATGGGAAGCCATGTACTATTGCTCGCGCGATGACGTGGTGTTCCTTCCAGGCTCTGCCCAAACGGCACGCCCCGAAGAACGCTACACGCTCTGGTAATCATCTCTCGCTAAGCCCAAGCGATATCATTACCAGAGCTTATGCAAAAAGTGCTTACAGCGGAATATTCCCGTGCTTCTTCGGTGGGTTGGTGTCGCGCTTGTTCTTGAGCATGTCCAGCGCGGTGATGAGTTTTAAGCGCGTCTCGCGCGGCTCAATCACCTCGTCGATATAGCCCCGCGAGGCGGCGACATACGGATTAGCGAATTTCGCCTGATAATCGGCGACCAACTCTTGGCGGCGCGCTTCGGGATCGGGCGCTTTGTCGATCTCGTCTTTGAAGATGATGTTCACCGCGCCGTCCACGCCCATCACGGCGATCTCGGCGGTGGGCCAGGCATAGTTGATGTCGCCGCGCACGTGCTTGCTGGACATCACGTCATACGCCCCGCCATAGGCTTTGCGCGTGATGACCGTCAC
Organism: Pseudomonadota bacterium; assembly: GCA_021323815.1. GTDB lineage: Bacteria > Chloroflexota > Ktedonobacteria > Ktedonobacterales > JACDGC01 > JAJPKG01. The sequence continues at coordinate 4,671 of JAJPKG010000264.1, read as the reverse complement.
TTTGGGTACGGTGGCCTCGCAATAGGCATAGAGCAGCTTCGCGCCGTGCCGGATGATGCCGCCGTGTTCCTGGCCCACGCCAGGCAGGAAGCCGGGAACATCCTCGAAGGTGACGATGGGGATGTTGAAGCAGTCGCAGAAGCGCACGAAACGCGCTCCCTTGTCGGCGGCGTTGATATCCAGCACGCCGGCCAGCACAGCGGGCTGCTGTGCCACAATGCCCACCGAGCGTCCGCCCAGCCGGGCAAAGCCAACCAGGATGTTGCGAGCATAGTCCGCCTGCACCTCGAAGAAGGTGCCGCCATCCACCACGCGGCGAATGACATCGTGCATGTCATACGGCTGGTTGGGCGAGTCGGGGATGATCTCGTCCAGCGCGGCGTCAGCCCGGTCGGCGGGATCGTCCGTCGGGACGAAGGGGGGATCATCGACATTGTTCGAGGGGATGTAGCTGAACAGGGTGCGAATGCCTTCCAGGCAGGTCGGCTCGTTGGGCGAGGAGAAATGTGCCACGCCACTGACGGAATTATGCACCGCCGCGCCGCCCAGTTCATCGAACGTCACATCTTCATGCGTCACGGTTTTGATGACGTTGGGGCCGGTGACGAACATGTGACTGGTGCCTTCCACCATGAAGATGAAATCGGTGATAGCCGGCGAATAGACTGCGCCACCCGCGCACGGCCCCATGATGGCCGAGATCTGCGGGATGACGCCGCTGGCCAGGGTGTTGCGCAGAAAGATATCGGCATATGCCCCCAGGCTGACCACGCCCTCTTGAATGCGCGCCCCGCCGGAGTCGTTCAGCCCGATGACCGGCGCGCCGTTTTTCATCGCCAGATCCATGATCTTGCATATCTTCTCGGCATTCGCCTCAGACATCGAGCCGCCGAGGACGGTGAAATCCTGCGAGAAGACATACACCAGTCGCCCGTCGATCTTGCCATAGCCGGTGACGACGCCATCGCCCAAGATGCGCTGCTCGTCCAGGCCGAAATCATTGGAACGGTGGGTGACGAACATATCCAGCTCGTTGAAGGTGCCGGGGTCCAGCAAGAGATCTATCCGTTCGCGTGCCGTGAGTTTGCCCTTTTTATGTTGCGCGTCGATGCGCTTTTTGCCGCCACCTTCCAGCGCCTGAGCGCGCAGCCGGCGCAATTCCTGAATCCGCTCACGTGTGGTCGCCATCGACGTGTATCTTCTCCGTTCAACGTGGTTCGTTGCGGACGCATGGTCCGACGCTCTGCTGTCAGAATATGACATCCGACCCGCGCGATCAATGCTGCATCAAGAGACACAGATGTGGATGAGCGCAAGATGTCACCACACTCAGTGGTGCATCATGAGACAACACCGATTCCTGATCTATCACTTTGTAGCGGGAGCCGCTGGCAAGGGGGAGCAAATGGCTGATCCTATGATCGTTTCCAATCCAGACACAATGATGGGCAAACCTGCTATCCGCAGGACGCGCATCACAGTGGCGCTCTTGTTGCCCATCTCATCGCACGCCGCCATTTTGCGCTTCCCCAGCGCTGAGGGCGGCTTGCAGATATTTGCTGGTGAGCGGGCGACGTACCACCGATGCCAGGAAGGCGCTGGCGCGCACCACTGCGGCGAGATCGATGCCCGTCTGGATGCCCATGCCGTGCAGCATATACAGCAGATCTTCGGTGGCCAGGTTGCCCGCCGCGCCGGGCGCATAGGGGCAGCCACCCGCGCCGCCGGCAGAGCTATCGAAGGTGCTGACGCCCAGGTGCAGCGCGGCCAGCACGTTCGCCAGCGCCGTGCCGCGCGTGTCGTGAAAGTGCAGCGCCAGGCGCTCCAGTCCCGCGCGTTCGGCCAGCAAGGGCACCAGATCCGTCACCTGGTTGGGGGTGGCGACGCCGATGGTATCGCCGATGCTCAGTTCATCCACCCCCAGCGCCAGCAATTGATCGGCCACCGCAACCACCTGCTGCGGCGCGACCGCGCCCTCGTAAGGGCAGCCGAACGTGGTGGAGATATAGCCGCGCACGTGCATGCCGTTGGTTTTGGCCGTTTCCACCACCGGGCGGAATGCCTCGATGGACTGTGCGATGGTCATGTTGATGTTGGCGCGCGTGAAAGATTCAGACGCGGCGGTAAAAACGGCGATGGCTTGCGCGCCCGCCGCCAGCGCCCGCTCCATCCCGCGCATATTCGGCACCAGCACCGGATAGCGCGTTTCCGGCTTCTTTTCGACCGCCGGAAAGACCTCGGCGGCGTCGGCAAGTTGGGGGATCGCCTTCGGGCTGACGAACGATGTCACCTCGATCTCAGGGAAACCTGCCTCGTTCAGCAGCGCGATGAAGCGCAACTTATCTTCGGTGGGGATGATCGTCTTCTCGTTTTGCAGTCCGTCGCGCGGCCCCACCTCAACCACGCGCACGCGGCGCGGAATTTCTGTCATGTTGCGGCCCTTTTCCCAAAGCGGCTTGCTTCTGGGTCATATCGCTTCATATAGCCTCGCCTATCATTCAGCCACAGGTACCTCAGTTTTGGGCGAGCTTTCCAGCGCATCCAGTTCCACCAGCGTCGCGCCTCCGGCAACCACGTCACCCTCGCGGCACGAAACGCGGCGCACCTTCGCCGAGCCGGGCGCGGTGAGGGCGTGCTCCATTTTCATGGCGGTGAGGATGACGAGCGTCTGGCGCGCCTCCACTATGTCGCCTTCCTTCACGCGCACCTGAATGACGGTGCCGGCCATCGGCGCGGTGATCGCCCGTGCTCCGCTTTCCGACGCGCCGCCGTGCATGGCTCGGTCCACATCCAGCGGGCGAAGATGCTCGCAGATGAGGGTAATGCGCCCGTCGGTGACAAGCATCGCGCCATCCGCCGGGCGACGTGCCGCCCATAAGTGCGCCTGCCGCGTTCCCTGGCGCAGAATGATCTTCCCCGTCGCCGCCACCCGCTGCGCCGTCAGCGGATCATCACCCGGCATGTCACCCAACCCAACCAGCGCGTCGTCGATCATCGCGAAAAAGCCGCCGGGATGCAGCGGATCGTCACGCAGGGTGACGGCATGCGTTTTCCCTGCAACCACATAGCGCGCCGTGAAAGCGCCCGACCGCAGCGCGCCGGCTTCCCAGGGCGAGCGCTTCACCGCTGGGGCGTCACGCTGGCCCTCGCGCTCGGCAACTGCGGCGGCAATGAGCATCCGGTGTAGAGTGGCGCTCTCCGGCGCAACCGGCGTCGCGTCTTCTGTTTGGTGATAGCGCGGATCGTCCAAGAAATCAGTGAAGGTCTCGCCGCGCGCATAGCGCTCATCAGCGACGATCCGGCGCAGCAAAGGTGCGTTGGTGGTCAGGCCCAGCAGCGCCAGTTCATCCAGTGCGGCGGCCAGGCGGGCGACAGCAGCGGGGCGATCGGCGGCGCTGACGATCAGCTTGGCGATCATCGGATCGTAATACATCGTCACGTCGTCGCCGGCCATGATGCCGCCATCCAGCCGGATGCCCGGCCCTTGCGGTGGATCGAAGGCCAACACGGTTCCTGTCGCCGGCAGGCCGGTCTGCGGATCTTCGGCATAGAGACGCACTTCAATGGCGTGGCCGCGCGGGGTGATGTCGCCCTGCGCCAGCGGCAGAGCTTCGCCAGCGGCGACGGCGATCTGCAAATGCACCAGGTCTCGCCCTGTCACCAGTTCCGTCACAGGATGTTCCACCTGCAAGCGCGTGTTCATCTCAAGGAAATAATAGCGCCCCTCTTGATCCAGCATAAACTCGACGGTGCCGGCATTGACATAGTTCGCCGCCTGAGCGGCGCGCACGGCTGCCGCGCCCATCTCGGCGCGCAGGTCCGGCGCGAGCGCGATGGATGGCGCTTCCTCGATGATCTTCTGGTGTCGCCGCTGGATGGAGCATTCGCGCTCGCCGAAATGCAGCACATTGCCATGCTGGTCAGCCAGAATCTGAAACTCGATGTGACGCGGGCGCACCACCAGTTTTTCCAGAAAGACCGCCGCGTCGCCAAAAGCATTGAGCGCCTCGCGTTGCGCCGCTGCCAGCGCGTCGGGGAAATCTGCCGCCCGCGTCACGGCGCGCATGCCCTTGCCCCCGCCGCCGGCAGCCGCCTTGATCATCACCGGGAAGCCGATGCGCTTGGCCTCGCGCAACATCCGCTCCGGTGCTTGATCCTCGCCCTGATAGCCGGGGATGGTCGGCACATCGAACGCCTGCACGGCCTCTTTCGCCGCGATCTTCGATCCCATCAGGCGAATCGCTGCCGGTGGGGGACCGATGAAGACAATGCCGGCCTCGGCGCACGCCTCGGCAAAGGCCGCGTTTTCCGACAGGAAGCCATAGCCGGGGTGAATGGCTTCGGCATCCGTTGATTTTGCCGCCGCAATGATGGCCTCGATGTTGAGATAGCTTTCACGCGCCGGGGCGGGGCCGATGTAAACGGCTTCATCCGCCTGGCGCACATGCATGGCTAAGCGATCCGCCGCCGAATAGACCGCGACGGTGCGAATGCCCAACTCGCGGCAGGCACGCATCACGCGCACGGCGATCTCGCCGCGATTGGCGATGAGAATTTTGTTGAAATAGGTCACGGCTGCGCATCCTCCACCCATGCGGCGCGACGTTTTTCGAGGAATGCGCGCAAACCTTCCTGCGCCTCGTCACCCACCCGCAAATCAGCGATCATCGC
>JAJPKG010000133.1 GCA_021323815.1 Pseudomonadota bacterium | reverse complement strand
TGCCAGCAGCACTGACTCGAACCCCGTCCGTCTGTTTAACTGCTGGCCGCAGAGCGTCAGGCTGAGGTGCCACCCGACGGTGCCTATTGTTGTATTCGCCTCTAACGTAGCCCGATAGTCCGAAGACCCTGGCTGAGACTGGTCAGATCCGGGCGTGCTCGCACAAGCCCCCGCCTTCAGACGTGGGGTATCTGACAGTGCCTCGTTATCGCTGCATCCAACTCCCGCTCTCCAGCACTGCTGAGGAGGCCGGCCTCAATTGAGTTTTTCGTGCTTGCCCGTGATGATATAGATCACATCTTCGCTGATGTTCGACATGCGGTCGCCGATGCGTTCCATGTCACGGATGGCGAACAGCAACTGGGTCGCCACCGGCACGTCTTCAGGATGCGCGCGCATGTGCTGTTCCACCTTTGCCATCAGCGCCCACTGGTGCCGATCGATGTCAGAATCCAGCGCGCACACGCCGCGAGCGACAGATTCATCAGCCAGGGCCAGGGCGCGCACGCCTTCGCGCACCTGCTGGCGCACCAACCGCCCCAGCTCGTTGAGCGAGCCGACGATATCCAGCGGCAAGCTGCGCACAGCCACGCGGGCATTGCGCGCCACGTGCACCGCGTAATCGCCGATGCGCTCCAATTCGTCGGCGATAAGCTGAAAGGCAATCACTTTGCGCAGCGCCACGCCCACCGGTGCCCAGCGTTCGATGACCATGATCACCTGCCGCCGCACGGTGTTGCGCAGATCATCGGCCACGCGATCCGTCGCCGTCACGTCGTCAGCCAGGCGGTCGTCACCGTGCGCCATCGCGTCCATCGACCGGGCGATCAACTCTTCCACGAAGACAGCCATCTGCATCAGCGTCTCTTCGATGGTTTGGATCTCCCCCATCAGCCCGTCACGCCCCATGCTCGGCCTCCTTTCCGCGACGCTGAGTGCGAGGCATCGCGCCCGTGCACAACCACCTCTAGCCGAAGCGCCAGTGATGAAATCTTCCGTGCGTTTGTCGCGTGGGCGCTCGAAAATCTCGGTTGTGGGACCATATTCGATGAGCGCGCCGGTCAGGAAAAAGCCGGTATACTGCGAGATGCGCCCCGCCTGTTGTAGATTGTGCGTCACGATAGCTATAGTATAGTTCTGCCGCAGTTCTCGCACAAGGTCTTCGATCTTGAGCGTGGCGATGGGGTCCAGTGCTGAGGCGGGTTCGTCCATCAGCACCACTTCGGGTTCCACCGCCAGCGCGCGCGCGATGCACAATCGCTGTTGCTGGCCGCCGGAAAGCCCCAGCGCGCTCTGGTTCAGGCGATCCTTCACTTCATCCCACAGCGCCGCGCTCTTCAGGCTGCTTTCCACGCGGTCTTGAATCTCGCTCTTGCTCAGGCCGCCCATAATCTTCAGGCCATAGGCCACGTTCTCGAAGATCGACTTGGGGAAGGGATTGGGGCGCTGAAAGACCATGCCGATGCGCTGCCGCAGGAGCACAACATCGGTCTTGGGGTCCAGAATGTTCTGTCCGTCAAACATCACGGTCCCACTCACCTTCGCTGTCGGCTCCAGATCATGCATGCGGTTCAGCGCCCGCAGAAAAGTTGATTTGCCACAGCCTGAGGGTCCCATGAAGGCCGTCACTTGCCGGGCGGGGATGGGCAAGCTCACATTCTTGATGGCATGCTTGGAGCCGTACCAGACGTTGAGATCACTCGTCTCAATCTCGATCGGCCCCTCAGGACGTGTCATCTGTGCTTGCGTGTTGGCGGAGGTTTCCAGCACGTTCTCTTCGACGCGGGCAAAGTTCGGTTTCGTCATAGGGTGAAGGGTGTCCTTTCGCTTACGCTTGCTTGCCGGAGAAATGGCGGTTCAGTGCCGCGCCGATGATGCGCGCCCCCACATTGAAGAGCAGCACCAGCACGATCAACACCAGCGCCGTCCCCAGCCGCAGATTTTCGGAGTTTTGTGTCGGCTCGGCAAAAAGCACGTATGCATGATAGGCCAGCGTCTCGCCGGGAACATTGAGGGCGGGGTTGAAAATGTTTGAGGCTGAACTGGTGGCACCTGTTGTGTAGATCAATGCAGCGGTCTCGCCGATGACGCGCCCGGCGACGATCAAGATGCTGGTCACCAGACCGGGAATGGCGGCGGGAAGCACAACGCGGATGGTTGATTGCCACTTCGTCGCACCCATCGCTAGGCTCGCTTCACGCACGCCCCGTGGCACCGCCCGCAAGGCATCTTCTGCTGTGCGCAACATCCAGGGCACATTCAGCACCGCCAGGGTGAGCGCGCCGGAAATGCGCGTGAAGCCCAACCCCAACCCATGCAGGTGCAGCGGGCCGATGCTGATGATCGGATAAACATACGTCGAGAAGACGATGAACCCGAAGAAACCGACGATAAGCGTCGGCGTGCTGGTGAGCGTCTCAGTGGCGAAGCGCAGCACGCGCAGGAAGCGTTCGTTGCGCGCATACTCCACGATGTAAATGGCCGCGCCCACCCCGACGGGGACCATAAAGAGCAGCGACAAAAAGAGCAAATAGAAGGTGTTGAAAATCTGCAACCCGATGCCGGTGTTGAAATCACCGCTCGTCAAAAACTGCCACGAGATGTGGGGCAACCCTTGTAGCAGGGTGTATAGCACCACGAAAAGGAAGGACAGGGTGATGAAACCGGCTATCCCCCATAATGTTCCCGTTGCAATCTTATCATACACGCGAGCGCGAGCGCGTCGATTTGCCACAGTTCGCGCGCGTGCCTGCAAGGGCTGAGATCGTGCAATGCTGGTAACTGCCATTAGCGATACACCCTCCGAGAAACAAGTGCCCGGCTGGCAAAGACGAGCAGACCCGAGATGACGATGAGCAAGAATGACAACGCCCAAATCGCGTCCAGGTCGGAGCCTGTCGCGTCCGCGAAATCGTGGAAGATCTGGGTGGTCATGACGCTGGTGGACCCGATGAAGAGTTTCCCGTGAATGAAATCGATGGGAAACACACGCGGCGAACCACCAATGACCAGCCCGACGGCGATGGTTTCACCCAGAATGCGTGCTGCCCCTAAAATAACGCCGGTCAAGATGCCCGGCGTGGCAGCGGGTAAGAGCGTTTTGGTCATGGTTTGCCAGCGGGTTGCGCCTAAAGCAAGGGAACCCTCGCGCAGCTCGCGCGGAATCGCCACGAGAGAATCAACCGAAATGGTCGTGATCGTTGGCAAGACCATGAAGGCGACGACGATGGCGGCAGCAAAGATGCCATTTCCCGTCGTAAAATACGGATTCCCGGCTATAGAATTGATGATATTGGCCACAAAGGGGACGACCACTAATAACCCGACAAGGCCGAAAATGACCGAGGGGATGCCCAGAAAGAGTTCAACGACGCTTCGCAGGAAACGCCCCATCCAGGGAGGTGCCACTTCCGTGATAAACAGCGCTGCGCCCAGAGAAAGCGGAACCGCCAGGATTAAACCGAAAGCCACCAACAATAATGAACCAACCGTCAAAACGAGTGTCCCGTAGGAATTCTCCCAGTCCTTGGAGGTAAAGAACGTGGTGAGGGAGACATGATCTTGCGTAAATAACTGATAGGAGCGCGAACCAATGGTATAGTAAATAAAAACCAATATGGCGATGACGATGGCCGCCATCACGAGTGATCCGGCATTGCCAACGCGATCCCAGATTTGGCTGTTGGAACGTGTTTCGCGGGTTGCATGACGCATTTCACCGCCAACCGTGTGTTCCATACCATTCCCTTTCCCTGCCGCAGGAGCGTCTTGGTGAGAAAGGCGATGCACGCTTGGTACATCGCCCTCCTGTCTGTTCCAGGACCCCTGGCCCTGGTCTTACTGCTTAGTTACCATACGTTGGCGTTGGATGAGTCGCCTTCGCGGCGTCGGTCAACTGGTTGGTGGTCAGGAAGCCCAACTTCGGCAGGTCCTGGCTTTGGAAGTCGTTGCTCAGCACAAACTTCAGGAATGCGTCTGCCGCGCTGTTCGTGGCCGGCGTTCCCTTGGTATATGCGTGCTCATAGCTCCAAAACTTGTAATTGCCGCTGTTGATGTTCGCTGCCGTCGCGCCATAGCCATCAATGCAGATCGGGACGATCTTGCTGGCTTGGTCTTGGTTCAGCACGAAGCTTGTGGCCGTGTACCCAATGGCACCATTGGTCGAAGAAACTTTCGAC
>JAJPKG010000276.1 GCA_021323815.1 Pseudomonadota bacterium | reverse complement strand
GCCTCTTCGCCGGAAATATGCGCCGCGTCGAGCAGCGCGCACCAATCCCCCACCTGAGGCCGCCAGCTCAGCCCCGCTTGCCGCAACCGTCGCGCCATGCTCACCGTCACCAGGTCGTCTCGCATGATTGCTTGCCCCCCTCATGCTCCTGTGCCACACTACTATAACATCAATGTACGACGAGAAAGGGCGAGACGCGAAAGACGAGAAGGTTACAGAAGAAATGCGAAGGAATTTCAGGAAAAGATGCCAATCAAACGGTCAAAGACAGAACACTGCCCTTTCGCTTTTTCTTCAAATCTTCGCCTCACTTCGGATTCTTTGCGTTCTTCGCGTCTCGTCCTATTCAATCAGGAGTTGCTACCATGATCCTGCTGCACGCGATTGAAGCGCCGTATGACATCCCCGGCATCGGCATCCGGCGGGGCGAGACGATGTATCATCTGCTGTCGAATGTGCCTGGACCGGCAGGAACAGCGGAGTTGCTGGCCTTTGTGCGCGCGTGCGGCGGGCGCGACGCCTGGATGCAGTCGCCGGGCACCTATCGCGAGCATTTCGACCTCTTCGGGGAATGGGCGGAACGGGCGCGGGCGCTGGGGGCGCGCGAGGCGACGGGGCACGAGGTGGGCGCGATTTTGAAGAAAAAACGCGTGATGATGCAAAACGATGCCATCATCGTTCCCACCATCACCAGCCGCCAGATGGCCGTCGTAGATGACCTGATGCAAGCGCGCTACTTCGGCGATCAGCCTGTGCCGCCCGAATATCGCTTTGCGGTGGATGAGCTTGAGACAGCGGACACGCTTGCGCAACTGCTGGTTGATCTCGTGGGCCACATGCTGGGCAAACCCCTGCAATCAGCACGTATTCTGACGCTCGGTGGTCCCGGCTCACTGGCATATATTGCCGCCGAGGCGACGGACTATTTATGTGACATAGGGGCGCAAGGGCAGATCTGGGCAGTCTACCATGAACGCGACCTGGGCGAACCGCATCCATCCTTAGCACGAGAAACGGATCGCTTGTCCGTTCATCGGGGGCAGGTGCCATCCACAACGGCGCTGGCGCGGGCTGATCTGATTATCGACGCCATGACCGATCTTGAGTGCAGCGGACCGCCGCCGGAGATGACGCGCGAAGCCATCATCAACGCCAACGCTTCCGGCGTGCCTATTCTGTCGCTGGATCTGCCAGCGGGTCTGGACCCCAACGACGGCGGTATGCATGCGCCATGCATCCGCGCGACAGCGACGATGGCGGTGGGGCTGCCCAAGCGCGGGCTGTCGCTGGTGGCCGCGCAACCCTACATCGGCGATGTGTGGCTGGCCGATCCCGGTTATCCGCGCCGCATCTATAAGCGCGTGGGCATCAGCGTGGGAGATATCTTTGCCGGCGGGCCTCTGGTGCGCCTTCAGGCAGCGCCGTTAGCCGGTGGGGAGATCGAGAGCGAGGTGGTGCGGTGGCAGGTTGCGGAAGAATCCTCTCATCCCACCCATGTGAGCGTCACATCCTGGTTGAGCGGACCATCGTAGAGCAGCTTTGCGCCAGCGTTCAGCGCGGTCCATGCGGCAGTGGTTTGCCCGGCATAGCCATTGGGCGAAGCAGCCGATGGGATATCGTAATCCTGCACGATGTCGGCCAGCAACGGCATGCGGCCCGCTATGGCACGCGCGTCGAGCCGCACGGAAAGCATGACCATTGATCCCGCCTGGCGCTGCACCAGCAAGGTATAATGGATTTTGCCGTCAGGTCCTTTTTGCCACGCGCGCGGCGTGATCCAATAGAAAAATTCGTCACGGACCTGGGGCGCGCAGTTCCAGAGCTGGGTGGCTGGCGCGCCGGGCAGCGGCTGGCATTGGTTCAATTGCGAGCCGTCGTCGATGCTCAGCGCCGCGCCGGTCATGGCATAGCCGGCGGTGTCGCTGGCGGTGGTGGCGTTCAGCTTGTGCCTGCCAGAGCCACCTGCCACGCCCGCGCTGCCCAGGTAACGCGCATGCGCCGGAAAATAGAGGCGGCGATATTCCCAATAGCTCGTCTGCCCGGTCGAGCCTTCATAGAGCGGCCCCCGGCGCTGATAGATGGTGCGGATGAGCAGCCGGTGCAGCGCGGAACCGTCCGGCAGCAGGGTGACGAGATCTGCTTCGCGCTGGGTGACGTAGGCATTGGCCTTGTTGCCGCCGATGTTGGTATCGGTGACGAAGAACGTATCGCCGCTTCCTGGCGCAATGCCGCCCCCCAGCCGCGCGTCTTGCAAGACGGATTCCGCGCGCGCATCGGTGAAATACAGCTGGATGTCTTTGGTGGAAAGATCCTGAAAGACCTGCTTCATGAACGCCTTAAGCTGGCTGCCCGGCAGATGCCGCACGCGATCCACCAGCGCTTGCCCCAGAATGGCGGTGAAATGCTTGCGGTCGGCAGATTGCGCCATACCTGGTCTGGTGAAGGGCGTCTCGTCGCGGCACGCGCCCAGTTGAAAGCAGTGAATCGTGTCATCCAGATTCGCCGGCGTGATGACGTGGTCGGGATATTCCGGCAAGCGCAACGATCCGCCGGTGATGGCGATGATCTGGCCCATCACCACCGAGGTGATGGCGATGACGCCGCGCACGGGATAGGGATCGCGCAACTGCGGATCGCCTTGCACCGCATTCAGGATGCGCAGCGCAGCGCGGGCGTTGGTGGGAAAGTCGGGCGAGAGGTTCGAATCGCGCAGCCCCCAGCCATAGATGGCCGAGCCATAGCGATAGGGCCACCAGGGATATGTCGTGGGAGGCTGCTGGCCGGTGCGCGCATAATAGGCGGCGTCCAGCACATACGTATCTTGCAGTTGTGCGGTTTGCAAGTGCGCGCGGTCAATGGTGAGGATGCCGTAATTGCCGATGAAACCGCCCCCCGTGCGCAATTCCGAGCGATCCATCGCCAGCAGCAGATAGGTGGCCGGCGTGCCAACACCCAGCAGCGCGGGGGCGGCATCCAGCAGCAAGGCGAAATAGCGCGTGAGGCGGGCCGCGTCGCTGACCTTGCCCAGCAGGGTGCGCAACCTGCCGCCGGCAAATGATCCCGGCAAACCATCGCTGGTGATGGTCGGAGCGATGGCAGCGGCGTCATCCATCTGCGCCTGCGCGGCGGCGAGTTGGGCGTGCGCGGCAGCCAGGGCATTCTGGCTCAGCGCGCCCGTCGTTTGCGCCGCGAAGGGATTGCTCAGCAGCGGTCCCAGCGTGGCATGCGCGACATCCAGCAGCGCCAGCCCGCCACTGGTGAGATGTTCCGCCAATGCTGCCAGCCGCGCAACATTCTGCCAGCTGCTGTTGGCCTGGACGATGATCTGTCCTGCGCCCAATGTGGCTTCCAGCGTGACGAAATCATCGTGCGCCGCCGCCAGTTCCCCGCGCAGATATGCCTCATTCGCCGGATTCACCAGCGCCGCCGCGCCCTGCTGGGTGATCAGCGCTTCGATGTGCATCAGGTGATGATAGCCATCCGACGCGGCATATGCCGAACGGGCGATGAAGACGCCCGGCACGCAGCAGGCAAAGAGCAATGCGGTCACCCCTGCGACGAGCAATGCGCGGGAAAGCGTGCCGCCCTGCCAGTGCCGCGCAAGCCAGCGCGCCGGGGGCATGCGTCGTTTGGCTCGTGTCAGGTGGCGCGACGAATAGGCCACGCGCGGCGCAACGACCGGCAGCGATGGCACCGTCGGCTCAGCATCGCGAATGGGTTCGTGATGAATGGCGATCTGATGCGCCCGTCGCAACCAGGGGCGAGCAATCGGGCGCGTGGGGGTGCGCGAGCGTTCGTCAGCGCAGGCAGCGGAATCGTTGCCGGCCCATGAATCATCCAGGGAACGGCGCGGGCGTCTGATGGTGCGTTGATAAGACCAGCCTGAGGTATCCTCGTCAGAGGCGGCCTGGCGCGGCGACGACCATTCCGGCCATTCCGCCTCGCGCAGCCGCGCTTCTTGCTCGGCGCGCCGCGAGCATTCTTCGCTCCACACGCCGCGATATCGTCGCTCGTCCATGCTGCGTTCCCACCCGCTGGCCGTTCCCCCGCCCGCGTGCGAATGGTCCCTCAGAAAAAAGAGAAGAGCGAGCGAGAGGGCAGGGACACGGATGACAAGTGCATCTTCCGCGCCGCACAGCGGGGGGAACGGCTCGCTCTCCCTACATCCACCAGATACTCCGCTGTGCAAGAGGCGGGCGGGGATGGCATTGCAGGGCAGACGGTTAAAACCGCGCCTGAGGGCTGCGCCACAAAACTCGCAGAGGGAATACACCAGCGCAGGATGCCCGAAGCTTCCCCTAGCCTGACTGAGTTTGATTCAATTTGGTCGTCACGATCAGCGCGCCCTCTTCCGTGTGCACGTCCAGCAGTTGATAGCTGAAACCGCGCACCAGATCTCCCTTGCCGAGATTGCTGAACTGCTCGTTGAGCGCGGATTCCAAGACGCTGTTGGTCAAGCCAAAGAAACTGACATCAATGCCGGCCAGATGCACGCTTTTGATCTGAAAGTCGATGTTGCCCTGGCTGTCGATGCGCGGTCCCAGGCCCACTTGCATGCTGATGGGAGCCGAGCCGAGAATCGATGGGCCGTCGGCACTGAGATCGATGTCGTCGCCCGCGTGCGAGACAGCGGTCACATGCGAGATGGTGAAGGGCAGTTTGCTTTGCTCGCGCACCAGCGCCATGCGCATGCCGGCGGTCAGCAGATCATTATCCATCGAGATGGTCATGTCGCCGGATGTCACCGCTGGCGGCGTCTTCACGGTGGGGCGAAAGTGCGCG
>JAJPKG010000313.1 GCA_021323815.1 Pseudomonadota bacterium | reverse complement strand
CGCGACCGCTATGGCGTGACACAGGTGGTGGTGGACCCCGAACGCACGTCGCAGGGCAGCAAAGCGCTGGATGTCGCCGGCGAGACGCGCAGCGAATATGTGGTGCAGGTGCGCGGCACCGTTGCCAAACGCTTGCCGGGAACTGAGAATCCCAACATGCCCACCGGCGCGGTCGAAGTCATCGCCGCAGATGTCGAGATTCTCAATCCTTCCAAGACGCCGCCGTTTCCCATCACCGACGCCATCACCGCTGATGAGGCGTTGCGCCTGAAATATCGCTACCTCGACATTCGACGGCCCGCCATGCGCTCGCGGCTGGAACTGCGCCACCAGGTCGCGCTTTTCATGCGCAATTTCCTCAGCGAGCGCGGGTTCATCGAGGTGGAAACGCCCATCCTTACCAAGAGCAGCCCCGAAGGCGCGCGAGATTACCTCGTCCCCAGCCGCGTGTGGCCCGGCGAATTTTACGCGCTGCCCCAGGCCCCGCAGCAATTCAAGCAATTGCTGATGGTCGCGGGACTTGACCGCTATTTCCAGATCGCCCGCTGCTTCCGCGATGAAGATCTGCGCGGCGACCGCCAGCCGGAATTCACCCAGCTTGACCTGGAAATGAGCTTCGTCAACGAAGAAGACGTGATGGCCGTCGTGGAAGATCTCATCGTCGCCTTGATCCAGACCTTCACGACGAAAAGGATCAAACAACTGCCGCTGCCCCACATCCGCTTCGAGGATGCGATGGAACGCTATGGGATTGACCGGCCCGATCTGCGCTTCGACCTGCCGCTGAAATCGCTGGGCGATCTGGCGCTGCTGGGCGATTTCAAGGTCTTTCACGATGCCGTGAAGAACGGCGGGATGGTGAAGGGGCTGCGCATCCCTGGTCGCGGCACCGCCACGCGCAGGGAACTGGACGAGCTGACCGAGTTCGCCCGCACGTTCGGCGCGAAGGGCTTGCTGACGATGCAGATCGGCGCGGACGGAGGGGTGAAATCGCCCATCACCAAGTTCATGTCGCCCGCCGATGTGCAGCGCATCATCGCGCATATGGAAGGCCAGCCGGGCGATCTCATTGTCTTCGTCGCGGATAGCGAGAAGGTGGTGAACGACGTGTTGTGGCGCATGCGCGTGAAAATGGGCGAGGAACTGGGCCTGATTGATCCTAACGAGATGGCACTGTGCTGGGTCGTCGGCTTCCCGATGTTTGAGGTCATCGAGGAAAACGGCAAGCAGCGCTACCACGCCACACACAATCCGTTTTCCGGCGTGAAGCCAGGCCACGAGGCGCTGTTCGAGACCGATCCGCTCAAGGCTGAGGCGCGGCAATATGACATCGTCTGCAATGGCTATGAGATCGGCGGCGGATCGGTGCGCATCCACAAGGCGGAGGTGCAGCGGCGCGTCTTCCAACTGCTGGGTCTCAACGATGAGCAGATCAACGAGCAGTTTGGCCACATGCTGGAAGCCTTCGAGATGGGCGCGCCCCCGCACGGTGGTCTGGCCGTCGGTTTCGACCGCCTGGTGATGCTGCTTTCCGACACCGAAAATATCCGCGAGGTGATGGCTTTCCCCAAGAATGCCAACGCGCAAGACCTGCTGATGAACGCGCCCTCGCCGGTGGAACGCGAGCAACTAGATGAACTCCACATCCAGGTGAAACCTCGCCCCACCCCCTCACCCGCTTCCCAGCAAAGCTAGAGAGGGGGAAGGGACGGGAACACGGAGGACGCGGACTCTTTCACGGAGAGCCACAGAAGAGGTTTTTGTAAACATAGCAGCTTGCACCCGACCGAGCTAAGTGCGTGCCGGGCGCGTCCACGAGGGGGTTTAGCTCCCGGCGGCCTTGCCGCGCAACCGATCGCGCCATTGATGTGCTAGCCGCTTACTGAGTCCGAGCCAGGAGGTGATGCTGATGGCTTGCCCACATCTGCTCTTGTCGCCCACGTCGCCTCTCATCGCCGTGCCCCTCGTTGCTTCAGATGATGCCGCAGCGTTGCGCCAGGCAGTGGCGATTCGCGCGCACGACCCTGCGCCGGATCTGGTAGAGTTGCGCGCCGATTACCTGGCAGGATATGGTGCGGAGCAGACGCGGCGGCTGTTGGGCGAACTGACCGGCATTCTGGGTGATATCCCCATCCTCTATACCCATCGCGGCGCGGCGGAAAGCGGCGCGGGAGATTGGGATGCGGCTGAGCGGCGCGCGTGCATGGAAGCGGCTGTTGCCAGCGGGCAGATCGCCTGGATGGATGTGGAACTGGCGACGGAAGCAGCGACCAGAATGGAGATTATCGCGGCGGCGCGTCAGCATGGAGTGCAGGCCATTATCTCAGCGCATGATTTCAGCGGCACGCCGGATGCTGCCACGCTGGATGCGCTCTTCGCCGCGCTTGTTGCCGCCGGGAGTGATGCTGCCAAGCTGGCTGTCACGGCACAGACGCCGGATGATGTGTTGCGCTTGCTGGCAGCCACCGCACGCGCAGCGGCGACGACAACAACACCCCTGATCAGCATGGCAATGGGGCAGATGGGGATGATCACGCGGCTGGCGGGGCCGCTGTATGGCTCGTCGCTCACCTTCGCCACCATCGGGCCTGCCTCCGCGCCGGGACAACTGCCGCTCTCGCTGGTGCGCGATTTCTGGCGGCATGCGGGCATCCGTGCCTGAAACCAACCGGATATGCTCAATTGTTAGCGGCTGCGGCGCGATCCTGAGCGGTGCTTGCGGGAGCCGCCATGCGCGCTGGTGGGGCGTGATGTGCCGGCGGCGACAGCGGCATTCGCTTTGGCTGCGACGGGGCGTGTGACGGGCCTGGCGGCGGATCTTGCATCAGGCGCAGCGGCTGCGGCAGCGCGGGCGGGCGCGGCATCCGCTTTCGCTTTGGCGCGTTTTGCCGGCGCGGGCATGGGCGCGGCCTCGGTCATGAGGAGGGTGAGGCAGAAGGTTGCCAGCACCAGCACATGCACCCCGGTGCACCATGCGCAGATGCGGTGCACCTTCACAATCTCGACAAATACCAGATAGAGAATCGTCAGGATGCCGAAGCCGCCCCAGACGCGTTGCGCATCCAGCAGGCGCGCTGGCGGGGCGACATTGCGCCAGGCGGCAGAGATGGCGATCCCCGCCATGCCGCCGCTGACGATGAACCACAGCAAGCCGGGAACGGTGATGGGAATCTGCGTGCCGGGAACCACCGCGTATGGGCTGGTGAGCACCGAGGCGCAGTCAACCAGGCCGGTGGAAGAACACACCAGCGGCACTTTGCCATAATGCTCGATGGTCAGATAGACGGCAATGCCGATGCCCACCACTGCCATCGCGGCGATGGCGACCTGGAACGGCACCGCCCGCGCCACCTGCTCCATCTTGCCGCGCGTCGTCATATCTGCTGATTCGGCTGCCCGCTGGCTCATCTCGCTCACGATCCTTTCGGCAATTGTTGCTCAATGGACTGAATGGTGCTGCTGGTGCAGACGTTCGACGGCTGATTGTTCGTCACCTTACAGATGGCGGCGGTGAGGTAATTTGCATTGCCGAGGATCGCCTTCGCCACCGGCGAGTTCGGATTGCTCAGATCTGCCGCGATCTGCTGCCACGTCAGCCCTGCCAGCAGTTGCGGATCGTATCCCGTGCCGATCTGGATGTATTGGTTGGCGATGCTGAGGAATGGGAAGCTGCCGCTTTGGTCCGCCGACGACACGTAGGGTGGCGCGTCATAGGTGGTGAACCACTGGTTCTGCTGGCTGTTCAGCGATTGCAGCGTCTGGCGGTTGCGATCTTGCATCTCGACCGGCTGGAAGTCGATGTACTTGCTGGTGTAGGTGCTGCCGACGAACGTGAATGTGTTGGTGTTGGGATACACATCATCGGAAGCAGAGGTCGTCAGGTGCAAGTTATGGAAGGTGCCGAAGCGACTCAGGGCAGTGATCATGCTCCAGCGCTCGGCGGCGCAATAGGGGCAATATTCCGCGCCGGCATAGAAAAAGATGGGCAGGCCCCCACCGTTTTTGATGATGGGCGTGTTGGGCGGCGTTGCTTTGAAGCCCATTGCCTGCCCGCCGGTGCCGACTTTGTTGAAGGTGTCAGCCGAAACGCCCGTGACACCGTTGACAACATCCGTCGGCGCAAGTTGGCCCGTTCCCGCCGGCGTGGTGTCGGTCAACTTCGCAATGACGAAGAACACCAAAATGGCGAAGACGATGCCGCCCAGCGTGAAGGCGATGGGCATCCACCGCTTGCGCTGCTGTTGCAGGGCGCGTTGGCGACGGCGTTCCGCGCCCTTGCCGGAATAGGTCGCGCGCGTGGTGGCCAGCGCGCTGCGCCCGCCGACGGCACTGCTGGTGGGGCGCGTGGTCGGCTTGGTGTTGGCGGCAGTTCCGCTGGTGGGGCGTGTGATCGGCTTCGAGACGGTGGCAGCGGGCTTCGTGTCGCTCGCTGCCCCATTCATCGGCTTTGCCACGCCGCTGGCCGACTGGCTGGGAGTGCCCGCCGTCGCCCCAGCCGGTTTTGCTGCCTGATTCAGCGGGCGCGATGTGGTGGCGCTCTGCGGGCGTGTGGTGGGCGCGCCGGCGGTGGTGCGCTTCGCGCGGGATGATTTTCCCATCATCTGCTCCTTATGTCTATCGACGCGAGATCGTGCTATCGCCAAGAGTATAGTGCGATTTTTTGCGCTTGTCTATCGGAAAGATCGCACCCGTGTTCCATTCTTTCATTCATTTCATTAAACACCATCTCGGCAGAAAAAGGGAAATGGGCATGACCTCTGCGGCCCGCTTGTGTGCGAGCGCGCGGCTGATCGTCCCGCGCCCCTTGACCTGCGTTGCAGCGACACATACAATAGAGAGGTGAAGATCCCGCAGCAGATGCGGGAATTCCAGACCTCCGCTGGGAAAGAGAGCGAGCTTTCACCATGTCTTCCGTGCAACCCACGAAGCCCATTGTCAGCGCGATCATTAGCTTGATCTGGCTGGCGTGCTTCGTGCTCATTGATGCCGGCCCAAACGGCTTTTTACAACAATTTTTCAATGACTCCGATGTCGAGGCCAATGCCTGGAAGTGGGCCGTCATCATTGTGGTCGGCTTGATCTGGTTGGGGGTGCAGATCTTCATGGACGCCCCCGGTG
>JAJPKG010000029.1 GCA_021323815.1 Pseudomonadota bacterium | reverse complement strand
CGGCGCGTCGCTCATGGCGGGTAAAATCCCCCTGGACGATCTGCTGGGCTTAACCGTGACGATGGAGGATTTC
The DNA here is from genome assembly GCA_021323815.1 of Pseudomonadota bacterium. Classification (GTDB taxonomy): domain Bacteria; phylum Chloroflexota; class Ktedonobacteria; order Ktedonobacterales; family JACDGC01; genus JAJPKG01. The sequence continues at coordinate 4,516 of JAJPKG010000029.1, read as the reverse complement.
CGCACCGCGCTGCGCGGCCAGGAACCTTCCGCTGCCCGCGAAGTGTCGGTGGAAGTCAGCCAGACCAGTTGGGACGACATCGGCGGCTTGGAGCATATCAAACATACGCTGATCGAAGCCATCGAGTGGCCGCTGCGCTATCCCGACACCTATGCCGCGCTGAGACTGGATGCCACGCGCGGCGTGCTGCTCACGGGGCATCCCGGCACGGGCAAAACGTTGGTGGCGCGGGCGCTGGCGACGGCGTGCCAGGCCAATTTCATCAGCGTGAAGGGACCGGAATTGCTCTCGCGCTGGGTGGGCGAGTCGGAACGCGGCGTGCGCGAGACCTTTCAGCGCGCCCGCCAGGTGGCCCCTTGCGTTCTCTTTCTGGACGAACTGGACGCCCTGGCCCCACAGCGCGGCAGCGCGTTTGATGCTGTCAGCGACCGTGTCATCGGCCAGTTGCTCACCGAACTGGATGGCATTGAGGGGCGGCGCGGGGTCATCATCGTCGGCGCGACCAACCGCCCCGAACTGATCGACGCCGCTATCCTGCGCCCCGGTCGCTTCGATCTGATGCTGGAATTGCCCCTGCCGGACCGTGATGCGCGCCGGACGATCTACGCCATTCACACGCGCGGTCGCCCGCTGGCCCCTTCACTTTCGCTGGACGCCCTCGCTCGCAAATCCGAGGGTCTCAGCGGCGCGGATATCGAGGCCGTCTGCCGCCGCGCCGCACAGATTGCGCTTGGCGAATGGCTGCGCGGGCGTCACCCCAAAGACATCGCCGCCGGCGCGCCACCCAACGTCGTGATCGACATGCGCCACTTCAACCAAGCCCTCGCTGATATCCGCGCAAAGGCGTGAGGGATGAGTTTTACGTGTTATGGCCCCTTTCACCCTCATCCTCGTCGATCTCTTCTTCAGCACAGCGATAAAACATCCTTCCAGATATGGTATGCTGAAGGTGCCATCTTGCCGATAGGGATGATCAGGCTTCTCATAGTCTCGATCAAGCAAGATGGGGGATGAACCGTGATCGGCCAGTTGTTGAGGGACGCGCGCATGGACACGTTACAGGCACAGGGGCAGGCATCGGCGGCACCAGTGGTCGCGCACAAAGGACACGTCTTTGTTATTTCGGGGCCGTCGGGAGCCGGCAAAGATAGCGTCATCACGCGCTTGCTGCCCCTGGTGAACGTGGAGCAGGTGGTTACCATGACCGCCCGCAAGCCGCGCCCCGGCGAGATCGAGGGCGTGCATTATCGCTTCGTTTCCCCCGAAAAATTCGAGGAATTGCGCGCCACCGATCAACTGCTGGAATGCGCTCTGGTGCATGGCAACTGGTACGGCGTGCCAGCGGATAGCGTCAGGGATGCCATCGCGCGGGGCCGCGATGTGCTGATCAAGGTTGATCCGCAGGGGGCGCGCACCATCAAGCGCCTGATGCCCGACGCCATTTTCATCTTCATCCGTCCCTCGTCGCTGATGGAATTGCAGGAACGCCTGGCCAAACGCGCCAGCGAGACGCCGGAAGAACTGGCCTTACGTTTGCGCAACGCGCGCGATGAACTGGCCGACCAGGTGTGGTTTGATTATATTGTGGATAATCCCGATGGTCATATCGACCAAGCGGTGGAGCGCGTGCGCGCTATCATTGCCAGCTATACGAAGGAAAAGAGGGTACACATGCACGAAGGATATGAGCCGTCCGCGACGCGCGAGCGCAATGTGGCGCTGGAACTGGTGCGCGTCACCGAAGCGGCGGCGCTCAACGCGGCAGTTCAGATGGGGCGCGGCGACAAGATCGCCGTCGATGAGGCTGCCGTGCAGGCCATGCGTTCCGCCCTGGACGGCGTGGATATGGATGGCGTGGTGGTTATCGGCGAAGGTGAAAAAGACGAGGCACCGATGCTGTATATCGGCGAGCACGTCGGCAACGGGCATGGCCCGGCGCTCGATGTCGCGGTCGATCCGGTGGACGGCACCACGCTCACCTCGCTGGGCCTGCCTGGTGCCATCGCCGTCGTTGCCACCGCCGAGCGCGGCACGATGTATGCCGCCCCGCCGGGCGTCTTTTACATGGAAAAGATCGCCGTCGGCCCCGCCGCCGCCAGCGTCATCGACCTGGATGCTCCCATCGCGGAAAATCTGCGCCGTGTCGCCCGCGTGCGTTCGTGCAGCGTGCAAGATATCGTCGTCACTGTGCTGGACCGCCCACGCCATGAACCAATGATCAAGCAGATCCGCGAGGCTGGGGCGCGCATTCGCCTGATCCGCGATGGCGACGTGATGGCTGCCATCCAGGCCGCGATGGAAGATTACAAGGCGGTGGATGTCTATATGGGCATCGGCGGCGCGCCCGAAGCGGTGCTGGCCGCTGCGGCGATCAAATGCCTGGGGGGCGAGATCATCACCCGCGTGTGGCCGCGCAACGATGACGAGCGCGCCAAGCTGCAAGCCGACGGCATCGATCTCAAGCAGATCTATCGCGTCAATGATCTGGTGAAAGGCGACGATGTCTCGTTCGCTGCCACCGGCATCACCACTGGCGAGTTGCTGCGCGGCGTGGAATTCGTCGGCACCGGCGCGCGCACCTATTCGGTCATGATGCGCTCGCGTTCCGGCACGGTCCGCTTCATCGAGGCGCGCCACCGCTGGAAGCAAAAATTTGTTCCCCACGACGCCCACGAATCCTGAGAAGCAGGTCAACTCCCCGTCTCCCAGGATGCTATCAAGGGGCAATGTGCGATGACGATAACCGCATCAGTTGTCGTCACGAAGGCGAGTTGCTTTGCAGAAGCAGCAGCACGATGCGGCGAAGTTGCTGAAGCTCCGCTTGCGCTTCAGCTTGCTGGGCCATCAGCACCTGCACTTGGTGTTCCATCTGCGCCAGCGCATCTTGCAACTGCATGATCTGCTCGATGCTGCTCTGATTCGCGCCGGTTTCAGCGAGCGCGCGAATGCGTTCCAGCCGCGCGATGTCGTCATCCGAATAACGCCGTGTGTTGCCCTCCGTGCGCTGCGGCACGACCATGCCCGCTTGCTCATAGCGCCGCAGTTGTTGCGGATGAATGCCTACCATCTCGGCGGCAGTGGTGATGGAATATTTCGGAAAATCGGTACCGGCTGGGCGGGGCTGAAGTGGTCGGCGTTTGGACATGGGCAACCTCGCAGAGAAAGATAAAGGCAGGCCATGCATCATGACCTGCCCATCATAGCTGCACGCTTGCTGTAAAGCGCATCAGCGCGTGCCATCTGTAGAACCGGCCACCTCTTTGAGGAGCTTGCTGCCGTCGTCGATGGCGTGCCGCCCCTCGGTGATGGCGATGCGCTTGGGTTGCGCATGCTGGGCGATGGGCACGACGATGGTCAGAATGCCCCGGTCGAAGTTGGCCTCAATATGGTCCGCGTCGATATCTTTGGGAAACGTCACCTGGCGCTCGAACTCGCCCGGACCAAATTCCACCAGCAGGTGATTCTGCGTTTCTTCCTTATCGGTCGCCTGCGGGAAGGGATCTTGCCGGCGAGCCTTCACGGTCAAGGTGGCCTGATGGGTGGTCACATCCACATCTTCCGGCTTCACCCCCGGCAACGCCACCTGCACCACATATTTCCCCGACTGCTCAAAGACATTCATAGGCGTGCTGTTGGTGCCGTTGAAGCCAAAGCCTGGGCGCATCACTGCCTCTTGCATCAGGCGGCTGACGGCATCGCTCAAAGACATCATATCACGGAACGGATCGAAACGGCTGATCATGGTGTCAAACCTCCTGAACACTGGTGATATAGGCGCTATCGCCACTGATCTGAAAGTTCTTCCGGCTTCGCGCCGGAGGGCAGTGATCTTCGTCACTGCTGACATAATCTTTATAACATATCTAACAAAATTTGTCAAGGTTTGCCGGAGGTCAAGTTGATGTGCTTGACGACAAAATCCCCGAAAGATAGGATGACCCAGGATCGACTGAGAGAGGGGGTTGAGCGCGCTGCTCAGATCCTCTGGCCGCTCATGATCCTGTAAGGGAGACGTGACATGGCAACTATTCCCCCCTATCGTTTCGGCGTCAGCGAGTTCACCACCAAACTCTGGAGCTTTGAGGAAGATATCGAAGACTATGCCCAGCTCGGCGTCGAGTGCATTCCGGCAGGTGGATCGTCCCGCCTTCGGCATCTGCCTGGATTGCTGGAATATCTGGCAGAACGCCGATCTCCTCAGCGCCATCGCCGCTTGTGGCGACCGCATCTTTGTGGTGCAGCTCAGCGGCTGGTGCCCCTGTTGCGCGCCATCCACGACGCTGGCTTTCGCGGCGCGTACTCGGTCGAGATCTTTTCCGGCGATGTCCCCGATTCTTTATGGCAAGGCGACCTGGCGCAATTGATCCGCGACAATCGTGTCAACTTTGATATCGCCTGGCATGCGGCTTTTTCCGAAGCTGGGGATATTATGAATCGATCCAGCGGAGTACTGGCCGAAAAATTGCGGAATACGCTCGCGTGCTATGAGCTTGCCCGTTGTCATGAGGGCGTTTTT
>JAJPKG010000286.1 GCA_021323815.1 Pseudomonadota bacterium | reverse complement strand
GCTGAACGCGCTCATCGCCCAGGCAGTTGACGCGGTGGTGGTGGCAGCAGGAATGGACGGAGCCTTGCCTTCCCTCGTCGCCGGGCTGGTGCCTGTGCCGGTCGTCGGCTTGCCGACGCCGGTGGGCTATGGCAAGGGTGGCGGCGGTGAAGCGGCCCTACTCGCCATGTTGCAGAGCTGCGCTCCGGGCATGGCGACGGTCAACATCGGCAACGGCATTGGTGCCGGCGCGTTCGCCGCGCTGATCGCCAATCGCGTCGCGGAGGCGCGCATGACTGCTCCGCAGCCCTCTGCACCCCTGGGCCAGCATGTGGGTGCCGCGCCGGACGAGCAATCGCAGAATTGAGCGCCGGGACGTTGTGCCGTCTGCTGCTTCGCATCATTGTCAGGCAGCAAGGGCGGCGAACCAAATCGATCAGCAGTTGGTCACAGACGTGACGCGCAGCAGATCGTTCACACACAGAGGTGAGAGAGATGACGAAACCTACCAATCCTACCCCCAAGAAACGCGGTCCTGAGCCGGGTTCGCAGAAGGCCAAGCACGGCGGCCAGGCCGTCCGTGAGAAGTACGGCCCCGAATTCTATTCGCGCATCGGCAAAAAGGGCGGCGAGGCCGTGAAAGAGAAGCGCGGCCCGGCGTTCTATGCTGAGATCGGCAAGAAGGGCGGCGAATCCACCAAGCGCGTGCAGGGCCTCGAGTTCTATTCGCGCATCGGCAAGAAGGGCGGCGAGCGTGGCCGCACCCAGCCGAAGACCAAAGCATCTGAGAAGACCAAGTAGCATCTGATCTTCCGATGCGCACCGGTGTTGCGTCTCGCGGCAAGGGCTGAGCCTCGTTTTCAGCGCCGCGAGACGCTCACACGATTTTTCGGTACATCGCAGCCCGGCAGCATTTCTCTCGCACCCATGATGTTGTGCTGTTTTTCGCTATCATATATTGGGCGGACCGTCACGGTCCGCCTCTTTTTTTATGGCATGAAAGACCGCCGGGGGCTAAAGCCGCCCGGCTCGAAAAAGCAAGCCCTACCGGGCTACAGTGGCAGGTGATCGCGTTGGGAATATGTGATCGCTTGCCGGGAGGGATGCGGCATGCTGCGCACTTACGGGCTTTCTGTAACGAGAACTGCTGCCATTGCTTTTGAAAGGGTGACGCGGATGACACTCATTCGGTTTGCCTGCTAATCAACACACCACTCCTGCATACTCTTGCCTGTAGCCCGAAGGGCGTCTTTTCCGAGCCGGGGACATGTTGTCCCCGGCGGCCTCGCGCGGTGGTGTATTGTCCCCGGCGGCCTTGCGCGGTGGTGTATTGTCCCCGGCGGCCTCGCGCGGTGGCGTGTTGTCCCCGGCGGCCTCGTGCGGTGGCGTGTTGTCCCCGGCGGCCTCGCGCGGTGGTATCCTGACTCCAGGAGGCATGTATGGACCGCGACTATGACTTGCGCCTCGCAGCCGCCTATGCGCGCGGCACGATTGCCGATCCCCTAAGCGACATCGCCACTCTGTGGGATGCCCTTGCTCAGTCTTTCTGCAGCGGTGCCCTATGTGTCGCCATTGAGCATGCGCTCGATCTCGTCCAGCTTGGCAGGATCGACGCGGCCTTCGGCGCGGGCGAGCATGACGGCTCGGCGACCCAGCAAGCGATAGACGGCGGCGATCTCCGCCAGCTCTGGGGTGGCAAGGGCGGCCAGGTGGCGGGCGACGGTGGGGGCGTCGCCCCGCGCGACGGGTCCGGTGAGTGCGGCGGGCAGTCCCGTTCGTGCCAGATTCGCTTGCGTGCTGGCGATGAGCGGCAGCAGCGCGGGCAGGGCGAGATCAGCATCTAGCCCGGCGTGCCGCCAGATTTCGACGGCATCAGCGACCAGCGCCACCAGCGCATTGCTGGCGAGCGATGCCGCCAGATGATACGACGCGCGCGCTTCGGGCGGCACGACGAGCGGGCGACCATCCAGCTGTTCGGCCAGGGCGCGCAGGCCGGCGACAACCGGCGCGGGACCGTCCAGCGCGATGACATGGCCGGCAAACAGATTTTCCCCGAAGGGCTTGCCTGGTGCGGGGCGCGGGAACGACGCCAGGGGATGAAACGCGCCGGCCTGGGCGGGCTTCACGATCTCGCTGATGAGCGCGGCAGATTGCGATCCCGCGCAATGAACGACCCATTGCTCCGCTTGCCAGGCGTGCTCTGCGGCAACGCTGGCGATGGCCGCGTCGGGAACGGTCAGAAAGATGAGCCGTGCCTGAGCCACGACCTCTGCGGGCATGAGGACGGGAGAGGGAAGCGCATCTGCCGCCAGGCGCGCGGGGGCACGCGACCCAATCCCGGCAAGTGGAATGCCGGCGGTGCGCAGGGTGTGCGCCAGGGCGAGGCCGACCGCGCCCGCGCCGATGATGCCGGCAGGCGTGGGCCAGAGATCAGAGGTATTCACGCAACACGCGGCTCATGGTGGGGTGACGCAGCTTGCGGATGGCGCGCTCTTCGATCTGGCGCACGCGCTCGCGCGTCACTTTCAGGCGCTTGCCCACTTCTTCCAGGGTATAGTCATGGTCGTCCACCAGCCCGAACCGCAGTTCGATCACCTGGCGCTCGCGTGGATTCAAGCCGTCGAGCACGCGCCGCACCTCTTGCCGCAACATGTCGCGCTCGATGACGTCACTTGGGGTGGGCGTCGTCTCATCCGGCACGACATCGCCGATGGATGTTTCTTCGTCTTCCGACATCGGCGCGTCCAGCGAATAGATCTTTTCGGCCCACACCGTCAGTTCGCGGACACGTTCCGGCGAAATGTCCATCGCAGCGGCAATCTCTTGCGCCGTCGGCTCGTGGCCATATTCCTGATACAACTGGCGCGTCGTCCGGCGGATGCGCATCACCTCTTCCATGATGTACACCGGCAGGCGTACCGCGCGGGCACCGTCCAGCAGCGCCCGCGAAATAGCCTGCTTGATCCACCAATGGGCGTAGGTCGAGAAGCGGAATCCCTTGCTAGGATCAAACTTGCTGACGGCGCGAATCAGGCCGATGTTGCCTTCGCCGATCAGATCCTCGAGATCCATGCCCTGGCCCACATAGCGTTTGGCGACATGGACCACCAGCCGCAGGTTCGCCTCGATCAACGCGTTGCGGGCCTGGCGATCGTCGCGTTTGACACGGCGCGCGAGAATCAGCTCGTCATGTGCCGACAGCAGGGGAATCCGCGCGATCTCACGCAAATAGAGTCGCAGATTGTCGCTCTGCGCGAGACCGGTGAGATCGATATCTTCATCCCCGAAGGCTTCGATATCGGCTTCGGATTCCGCGTCTTGCTCGATGACGAGCGCTTCGTCTTGTTCTTCCATCGGACACTTACTCCGCGAACAAAGGGACCTTTTGGGCCAGTATAGCACTTCCATTCAAATGACAGCAAGGGAAACCGAAGCCGCCATGTGTAAAATAGTGTCGGCAAAGCCGGCGACTGAAGCTGTGTCTGGGGGCCTTACGGTCGCAACGCCTACCTTCGCAGGCTGAGAGGCGGGCGACCTGCACGGATGGTAGCCTCACAGGTGCGGGATGACGAGGTTATCCTCGGCTGTCCACGCGGGGCAGGCGGGCTGCGGTCTCTTCCAGCAGCGCGGCGGACTGATCGGCGCTGAGGGCGAATTGCGTGATTTGCTCGCGCAACGACTGTGCCAGGTCGATCAGGCGCGTCATGGCCTGGGCGATCTTGCCGACGCTGCTGCGCATGGTGTCGGTGATGTGCAAGATGTCGCCCATCGACAGCGCCAGTTGCGCCGTCCGCTGCGATTCTTCGACCGCCGCGCCGCGAATGGCCTCGTTCAATGAGGCGATCTGTTCCGTCACTTCGGCGATGGCTTGCAGCGCCGTGCCGGCATCCGTCACGCGCTCGGATTGCTCCAGAACCTTTTCCATGCCGTCGCTGATGGCTTCCATCACCACTGAGGTTTCCCCCTGAATGCCCTGGATGCGCGTGGAGATCTGGCGGGCGGCGTCGGCGCTGTGCAGGGCCAGGGTGCGAATCTCTTGCGCGATGACGGCGAAGCCGCGACCAAACTCGCCGGCGCGGTTCGCCTCGATGGAAGCATTCAGCGCCAGCAAATTGGTGCGCGCCGTGAAATCCGCGACTTGCTGGATGATGCTGTTGATATCTTGCAGGTTCTCGGCCAGCCGCTTGACCTTTTGGGTAGATTGCAAGGCCGCTTCGCGCACGCCTTCCATGCCGCGCACGGCGTCTTCCACCGCCAGGCGACCGGTGGCGGAGATCTCGCTGGCATCTTTGGCGACGGTGGCGGCTTCCACGCTGACGCCGGCCATCGCTTCCAGCGAAGCGGCGATGCTGGCGATGGCTTCTGAGACGGAGACGATCTGCCCCGCTTGTTCCTGCGCGTCATTGATGGCAGAGGCCGTAAATTCCCCCACCTCTTGCGCGCTGTTGTTGACGATCATGCTCGCTGCGCGCATGCCGGCCAGCGTCTCACCAATGCGCTGCACCATCTCGTTGAACAGATCCGCGATGACGCCCAGAAATGAGTCGCGGATGGGCAGGCGCACGGTGAAGTTGCCGCGCCGCGCCTGTTCCACCTGGCGCATGATCTCCGTGACGCCGCTTTCCAGCGTTTGGCGGGCGCGATCCGCTCCCTGATAGAGTTGCGTGTTTTCCAGCGCCATCACCAGCGCGTCGCCCAGCGCTTCGGCCAGATCGATCACGCTGTCTTGCGGCGCTCGCGCGTCCTCAGGCCCATCCAGTGCCATCAGGCCGATGAGTGGGCCGCTGGCACCAGTGCGCAGGGGAATGAGCAACGTGTCGGCAGGCGTCCAGGCATCGCCGCGTGGTGTGGCGTTGGGGCGCGCGCGGGTGAAGTTGGCCACCAGCGCCAGTTGCGCGGGGCGGATGCGATAGACGCGGCCTGGACGCACGGCATATTCCGGCTTGAGGATGTCAAGCAGTTGCGCGATGGAAAGCGGTGTCGCGGCGATGCGCCTGCGTTCATCTTCGGTCATGCCGTTTTCCGCCACCAACTCCATCGTCTGTGCGTCGGTTTGCGGCAAAAAGATGGCGACGGATTGAAAGCCGGTAATGGTCGGTGTCGCGGCCAGCACCTGCGCCAGCAGCGCCCGTTGATCCATGTTGGCGCGCAGGGTGATGACCAGTTGGCTCAGCGCCCGCCAATGCACCCCTGAGCCATCCTCAACGCGGCTGCGCCCGCCGCTCATCCAGGTTGCCATCGTCACATCACCCCTTATGGCAAGATGCCTGCTTGTTCGCTCGCGGCAGCGGCTGTTGTTGCGCCAGACGCAAGTCAGCATAGCACACTTGCACATCAGCGACAAGACGAAGACGAGGGATGCGGTGACACACAGGACCATCTTCCCGTTCTTGCTTGTTGCACTTTCCCTGCCTGAATGGAATATGCTATCGTAGATGCTACATCATTGATTGAGAAGAACCAATCCAGGAGAGTGTATTGGATGGGCGCATCGAAAAAAGCACGCCGGGGACATCGTGGCTATTATCGCGCGCCGGCAGCAGGACGCACAACTGTTACCTCGATTGAACCGGAGCAGGAAGAACAGGCAGAGCCGGCTGAAACCCGCGCGCAAGCTGACGTGCAAGAGTCGAATGACACGCGTCCCGTCGCGGCTGTTGCTCCCTCACCGGCTCAGGAAGATGAGGCCCCTGCCGAGCCACCGACGATCATTCTGACGCCGGAGCAGGTGGCGCTGCTCGGTCGCGCCCGCCCGCCGCAAGTGACGCTGCCCTCACCGGACGACGAGGGCTATGCCTATCTGCCCTCCGACCGCAATCGCACCGAGGATACGCCGACGATTATCCTGGATGTCGCGGCCTTGCTCGATGCGCCGCCGCCCCCGATGGAAGCGCCCATACCCCCGCCGCCGCTGGACGACCCATTCCCGCCGCCCGCACGATCTTTCCCGCGCCCGTTGCCGGATGCCTCATTTCCGCGTCCGGATGCGAGCGATGCAAGCGGCACGCCCACCCGTCGCCGCGCCGATCTCCCCGCGCAGGGCGAGGCTTCCGGCATGCCCACGCGCAAGCGCGCGCCGCAGAGCGGCCCCTTGTTTGACCGCGATGAAGAACTGGCGCGGTTGCGCCGCCTGCGCCTGGAACGCGAGGCGCAGGGCCACGCAGTCGCGCCCGAAAGCGAGCAGATCACTAGTAAGCTGCGCCAGTGGTGGCGTGACATTCGCCCTGGGTTGGATCGCGTCCTGGGGCGGTCGCATCGCGCCGGCAGTCGGGGGGCACGGGCAACCACCTATCAGACATCGTCCCAGTTGCCTGCCGTGCGCATGCGCCCTGTGACGGAAGGGGATATTCCCGCCGTCAGTCGCCTTTCCGCGGCGGCGCGCACCATCGGCGAGCGCGCTCAGACGGCTGCCGGCCCCGCGCTGGCCAAGCTGCACACCCGCGCCGAACACATGGCGCAGCAGATTGTGGATCGCATCGACGAGCGGCTGGGCGGGCGACCGCCGTTGCAGCACGTGCTGTTGGGGCCGGGGCGGATGATCGTCTCGTTCGCGCCCAATGTCACCATCCGCGACGCGCAGATCATCATCGCTTCGGTGCAGGCGCGCTCGCTGCGCCGTCTGGTCGGTTATAACGCCTATCTGGTGCTGGTGCCGCCGGGGCGCGAGGCGCGCTATGCCGAACGCCTGCATGCTTATCGCCAGGTGACGGGCGTGCATTTCGGCCCCCAGCGCCCGGCTGCTGCGGCCCTCAGCAATGCGCAAAGCTGACGTTCATCCCGCAGATTGTGGTACACTATAGGCATCATAGACTGGGAGAGCGTTGAATCGATGAAACTGCTGCAACGGGTCCGGCAGGAAGATGGTGCTGGGATGACGCGGATAAACCCCCTGGCGCAGATCGGCCAGCAATTGCTGCTAGGCAACGCGGTGCGCGAAAATCACGCGCTGGAACACGCGACCATTGTGCTGCTGTCGCAGCAATTCCCTGATACGCGGCTGGCTGGCGTTTCCATTGCGGCAGGTTTCTTCATTTTTGGCGATGTGCCCACCGCCGTCATTGCTCCCACTGCGAATGAGGCGTTGCGCCGCCTGCGCGGGGCCGAACCGGATCTTGCCATTCACGAACGCTGTGGCACCAACCTGGCGGTGGCGGGGCTGCTGACCGGGCTGGCGGCAATGTCGGTGGCGAAGCTGCGCAAGCCCTATAATACCTTCAACAACGTGGTGCTGGCTTCCACCGCCGCGCTGGTGGTTGCGCGCCCGTTGGGACTGCTGGCGCAACGCTACGTCACCACCCACACGCCCAATGCGTCCATGCGCGTCGTTGGCGTGCATCCCTTCGTCTGGCGCGGGGGCGTCACGCACTTCGTCCGCACGGAAAATCCCGATGCGGCGCGGCTGCTGGGTTGAGTTATTCTGACCACGTGGCGCGGTAGCGCGCCCAGGCGGCCTCAACCTGTGCTTGCGTCTCTGCCAATGAGCCGGAATTGTCGATGATCGCCTGCACCAGAGCGCGGCGCGCTTCGTTACTGGGCTGCGCCGCCAGCCGCGCATCGGCTTCCGCCGGGGTCATCTGCCGGTCTTCCATCAGCCGGCGGCGTTCTTCAGCAGGATCGCACACCACCAGCCAGACCTGATCGCACCAGCGCGCCATGCCGCCTTCCAGCAGCTTCACCGCGTCGATGACGGCGACCTTTTCCGGCGCGAGATCGGCCAGGCGTTGCATCACCGCCGCATGGACAGCGGGATGCACAATGGCTTCCAATCGCCGCAATTCCGCTGGATCGCTGAAGACGCGCGCTCCCAGTGCTCGCCGGTCGATCTGCCCCTCCGCCGTCACGATAGCGTGCCCAAACACGGCGATCACGGCATCATAGACCGGCTGGCCGGGCGCATAGAGATCATGCACAACGGCATCCGCGTCGATATACCGCGCCGCGCCGAGCGCCAGCAACATCTGGCCGACGGTAGTTTTGCCGCAGGCGATGTTGCCCGTCAGCCCCAGCAAATGCGGCATCTTTTATCCTCTGCTCTTGCAATCATGCCTCACTCTCTTTCTCCATCTGCCGGATGGGGCGGAGGCTGGGGGGTGGGGCCGCACGCGCCGTCTTTGGCAAATTCTGTCAGGCGTGCCACCTGGCGGCGATTGGGCGATGCCTGCCAGCGCTTCTTCCCGATCAACTCAAACGCCTCATGCGGCGTGTAGCCCTCGCACACCAGCGCGGCGGCGGCCAACAGCACGCTGCGCCCTACGCCGTGCTCGCAATGCACCAGCACCCGCTGATGTTCCCTCCGCTGCTCATTGATCCACTGCGCCCCGCGTCGCAGATCTTCCAGCGACAGGGGATAGGTATCGGGGGTCGGCAGATAGAGCAGCTTGATGTGATGCGCGTTCAGCGCGGCCTCGTCGTCGCGGTGTTCCTGGCGCACGTCCACCACGCGCGTGATGCCTGCCTGTTGCAGCTTGGGGATGTCTCCCTCGCGCACGCGCCCGCCCACCGCCAGATCCGGCGTGATCCAACTGAGATCCAACCGGTCGGGCATGGGGATGCCGATGCGCTCCATGAAGCGCTCCTGGGGAGAACCTTCGGGGAAGAGGTGCGCGGCCACGCGCGTCCAACTGCGATAGATGAGGCGCACGACGCCGTAGCCGAACCAGCGAAAGAATGATTGCTTGTAGCGCCGGGGATCGGTCTCAACGGGCGTGGGGGGTGGCGGCACGACCTCGCCGGAGACCGATTCCGGCGGCAGCGTCTCTGGTTCCGGCGGCGTAATATGCGGCTGTGACACGCGATGACCTCATTTCTTATAGGATGCGCGCTGCCGGCGTCGGCGCATCAGCAACGACATGCGCTGCAAAGGAGCGATGCCGGGAATGCGGCGACCGCGCGGCAACGGTTGTGCCTGCGGGCGACGCCGGCCTAGCCAGCGGCGCATCCCGCGTGGCCTGCGCCCGCGCAGACGCCGAAAGCGCGTGCGCGCCGCTGTGGACGTAACGCGATTCCACTGCGAGGGCTGGCTCGGCGGCGGCACATAGCTCAAAATCAACCGACCGATGTCGAATGATGCGCGGGGATGGCTCAGTTCCCGCGCATGCGCCCGCAGTGCTGCCAGTTCTTCCGGCGTGCTGGCGGCGAGATCGCGCACGGCGGCGACCAGTTCTTCCGGCGTGCGGGCAAGGACGCCGACATGTTGTTGCACCACATAGTCGATGTTGCCGACCTCTTGTCCGGGCACCGCGCCCGTCAGGATAATCGGCAAGCCGCATGCCAGAGATTCCGCGATGGTGCCGGGCCCGGCTTTGGTGACGATGACATCGGCGGCGTGCATGAGATCAGGCATGTTATCAACGAAGCCCAAAACCGCCGCCGGCACGCCCAGCGTGGCGCGGGCAGCCTCTAATTCGGCGCGCAGCGCGCGGTTGCGCCCCGCGATCGCGATCAATTGCACCGGTAACTGGGCCGCGCCGATCGCCCGCGCTTGTTCGCCCAGGCGGCCCATGCCCTCGCCGCCGGCCACCAGCAGCACGGTGAACCGGTCGGGGGCCAGCCCCAGGCTCTGGCGCGTGGCGGCACCATTGACCGCCGGCTGGCAAAATTTCGGATGAATGGGCATGCCCAGCACGTGCGTCTTTTCCGGTGGCATGCCGAATTCGATCATCAGCTCGCGCGCCGCCGGTGTGGGGACCGAACAGGCATCCACTTCCGGCTGTGCCCATGAGCGGTGGAACCGCACCATATCCGTGACGACGGTGATGAACGGCACGCGGATGCCTAGCTGGCGCAACACGTCAAGCGTCGGCTGAATCAAGAGCGAATGCACAGAGACAATGACATCCGGCTGCATTTTTTCCAGCAGTTCGCGCAGCCCGCGCTGAAGCAAGGTGCGCGTAAACAATGAGAGCGCGGCATAGGTTGGCCGCGTGTTGGTGGCGTGATATAAACCGGCCCAGACATAGGGGCGTTTGGTGACTGTCGGGCCATAGAGCGTGGAAGCCCGGCGCACCGCGAGCGGGCCGCATTCCTGAAAAATCTCAACCACGTATGCCGACCAGGGGCGAACCGCGCCACCCCAGCTGCCTGGCAGCATGGTGTGAACCTGAACCGGAAGGGATCCGCTCTCGCGCGGCGTTGCCTCATCTCGCTCGCTGGCGCGCGTTTCGGGGGCAATGAGGTCCATTGCGGCGCGCACGGCATTTGCCGCCGCGCGATGACCACCACCTGTATCGGCGATCAGGAATAAGATCCTGGGTACTCGGCGCAATGAAGCCATCGGGCATCCTCCCCTTCGTGCGGCAACTGGTCAACCAGCACTCTCATCGTCATTCTAGCATAAAACGACGACGCGCATGCCGCATATGGTATGAATGCTGTACAAATGGGGCGCTCAACAAGCATCACGCGCCATGCGTGGTGGCGCGAAAGGGAGACGGCACGCGCGGTCGCCCCATCTCCGCCGCGCTTATCTCCCTGCCGCCGACCTTGACACCGCCTGATGTAGCATGGTATCCTATGAAGTGTTAGCAGTCTCGGATATCGAGTGCTAACACTTTCATCATATCAGTGCTAGCACAGTGGGCTGGCACGTGCTGCTGAGAGG
>JAJPKG010000482.1 GCA_021323815.1 Pseudomonadota bacterium | reverse complement strand
ATTCCCCGGCTCGAAAAAGTAAGCCGCCGTTGTGGCCGTTGTGGCAGTGGCACTCGCTGTCGATGACTAGCCGGGGAATAGAATTCCCCGGCTCGAAAAAGTAAGCCCTAACAGGCTGCAATGAGAGCGGATCGCGTAGGGCGAAGATAGCGTGTGCTCGCTTAAGCCAGAGGGATGCAGCCTACCGCGCCCCTCTCATCCGTTGTTTATCTTTGCCCAAAGAGGTACCAGAAGAACGGTGAGTGTATCCAATATCCCATCCGGCGCGCGGCGCATGGCATATGGAGCGGACCCCAACCAATTCGGCGATCTGTGGTTGCCGCAAGGTGAGGGACGGCATCCGGTCGTGGTCTTTCTTCACGGTGGCTACTGGCGGGCGAAGTATGATATCAGCTATACCCATCCGCTGGCGGCAGACCTGGCCAAACGGGGCATCGCGGTCTGGAATCTGGAATATCGCCGCGTGGGGCAAGAGGGCGGCGGCTGGCAGGGGACGTTCGAGGATGTGGCACGGGGATACAAACTGCTGGACGACCTCATCCAGCCACACCAGCTGGATCACCGGCGCGTCGTGGCGATGGGCCATTCCGCTGGCGGGCATCTGGCATTCTGGCTGGCAGCAGGTGCGCCGCTGCTCCAGGGCGCGCCGGAAGCGTATCTGCCTCTGCGCGCCGCCGTCTCGCTGGCCGGCGTACTGGATCTGCAACGCGCCTGGGAACTGCACCTGAGCAACGACGCAGTGGTGGACCTGCTGGGCGGCACGCCGGCGGAATGCCACGAGCGGTATGTCGCTGCCTCCCCCGCCGCGCATCTGCCCCTCCACTTGCCGCAAATCCTTTTTCACGGCACGGCAGATACCTCCGTTCCCTACACCATCAGCGAAGACTATGCGAGAAAAGCGCTGGAAGCCGGAGACGATGCTGATGGGGTTCGCTTGATTACGCAGCAGGGAGCCGACCATTTTGAGATGGTGACGCCCGGCACGCCGGAATGGGAGCAGGTGTGCGCGGTCCTGGGCGAAGTGCTATCCTCATAGCTGATCGTTTCGGGATATCCCAAAACAGAGGGATCCGGCAGGCGCGGGGGCAACGGCTGCATGCCGGCTCGAGCACGAGCCATTGCCTGAGTTGCCCGCAAAGGACTGCGCCGCATGCAGCAAGAAAAAGACCACTTCAAGCCCTGCTTATTCGCTCCCTTCTATTTTCCGCGAAAATCTGCTATGATGAAAGCAGTGCGCTATACAATAAATCGGTTTGGAGAGATTATGGCTAAGATAGTGCCACAAACAACCTATTCTGATGCTCAACGCGAGTTGTTGCGCAACTTCGCTGAACGATACATGTGGTGGAAATTGCCTTCTGAAGCCTTGTTGTATCCAGAGCGCATCCTGGCTCAGGTAATGAACCTGGGAACGTATGACGATCTGCGCCGCCTTGTCACTACTTTTGGATATGAACAACTACGCCAGGTGCTTGGAAATGCTGAGCCGGGATGGTTCAATGAGCGATCTTGGTTTTTCTGGCATTATCGCTTAGGCATGGCAACATTAGAGAAAGCACCTCCGCCTTTACCCGTACGGGTCATTCCTGCATAATTCAAACATAGAGAGGAAACTCATTGCATGCAAGCGTTTGTTCCTCATCTCAATTGCCTGCCAAGTGCCCAAAGAGCTTTATGGCCTGCTCTCGCTCCAACTGCGTCGATGGGATTTGTTCTGTATGGGGGCACTGCCATTGCGTTCCGGTTAGGGCATCGATCTTCTGTTGATTTCGACTTTTTCAATGAGCGGCCTTTGAAAAAAGATGATCTCGTACAACAAATTCCATTGCTTGCCTCTGCTGAAACCCTGCAAGATTCGGTTAATACGTTGACCGTCCTGGTACACATCTTTGATGAAACTGGCAGTGTTGAAATCGGTACGGTTAAAGTATCGTTTTTTGGTGGCATCAGCTTTGGAAAGCAGCGCGTTCGATGCACCGCTGCCCCCGGTCCATTCAATGCGGAGATAGAGCATAGCACTACGTGCACATCATAGAGAAAGTCACTCTGCTCAGCGCAGCGCGGAGGCGAAAAGATGACAGCGATTGTCAGGGAACCAGAGACGTTTTCACTGGCGGCATTTGCAGTGGACCCCCAGCGGGGATTCCTGCCGGCGCGTGATCCCCTCAGGCGGCTGCCGGAAGCTTTCGCGGCGTGGGAAGAACTGGCGGAACAGATTCCAGCCTTGCTGGCGGCGGGCCAGTTTCGCCGCGCCGCCGGGCAATTGCCCCTGCTGGACGCGCGCCGGCTGACCGCTGATGACGAGCGCGAGCGAGCGATGCTGCTGCTCTCCTATTTCGGCCATGCCTATGTGTATGGCGAGGCTGAGGTGAGCCACGTCATCCCCGCAAATATCGCCGTGCCCTGGTGTGCGGTGGCAAAGATGCTCAAACGTCCGCCGGTGCTGTCATACTTCTCGCACATCCTCTATAACTGGCGGCGCATCGATCCCACTCAGCCGATCGCGCTGGAAAACCTGGCGCGGTTGGAACATTTCTTGGGGGGCATGGATGAAGACTGGTTCGGGATGATCCATATCGCCATCGAAGCCCAGGCGGGACCGGGCATCAGCGCCGTCGTCGCCGCGCAAGATGCCGTGAGCGCAGGCGACGTTGAGCAAATCACCCGCCAGCTTGATATCGTCACGGCATCCATTGAGCATATGCTGGCGGTCTTCACGCGCATCACCGAGAAATGCGATCCGTACATTTATTTTCACCGCGTGCGCCCGTTTTTGTCTGGTTGGCAGGACAATCCCGCGTTTCCCAACGGGATGATCTATGAGGGCGTGAAGGCATTCAAAGGGCAGCCGCAGTTTTATCGGGGTGGCTCCGGCGCGCAGAGCGCCATCATCCCCGCGCTGGATGACGCGCTGGGCATCGCCTTCGATGATAATCCTTTCGGCATCTATATGAAAGCATTGCGGATGTATATGCCGCCGCAGCACCGCGCCTTCGTTGAGGCGATGCGCGACCGCCCGTCGATCCGCGCTTTCGTCATCGACCATCGACACCGCGAACCGGCGCTGGTGGAGGCGTATAACCGCTGCCTGACCACGCTCGGCACCTTCCGACGCGATCACCTGAAATTCACCGGGCGCTACATCCACGCGCAGGCCACGCGTGAGGCGGGCAATTCCACCGAGGTCGGCACCGGCGGCACGCCCTATATGCCCTATCTGAAAAAACACGTCGGCGAGGTCAAGGATCATCTGATCGAGAGGTGATCCAGCGTCACCCCGCGCTGCGAGGCATCGACGATCTGCGCCAGATGCAGCACGGGCAAGGGATGCCCCGCTCGTTCCAGCGCGTTGCTGATCTGCAACAGGCAGCCTGGGTTGCTGCTGACAATGGCCTCTGCGCCGGTTTTAAGGATATGCTGCGCCTTGCGGTCGCCTAATTCGCGTGCCGGGCCGGGCTGCACCAGATTATAGATGCCCGCCGAGCCGCAACAGACGGCGCTTTCAGGGATCTCGCTGATGGTGAGTTCGGGGATGGCGCGCAGCACCTCGCGTGGCGCGCTGCGAACGCCCTGAGCATGCTGAAGATGACAGGCGTCGTGATACGCCACGCGCGCGGGGAGCGGATGCAGCCGTGCGGGCACCTGGACCTCGAGCTCCGCGAGCACCTCCATGACGTCGCGAACCTTGGCGGAGAAGGCGGTCGCGCGCGCTGCCCACTGCGGAT
>JAJPKG010000092.1 GCA_021323815.1 Pseudomonadota bacterium | reverse complement strand
TCCCCGCGCAAAGGGGTCGGCGCTCCAATTGTGCAGGTGCCACGCCATGAGACCGGCTGCCAGGTCGCGTTCCGCCATGCCCGTCACCTGCGCCAGCGCGCCCAGCGCTTGCCGGATGATGGCGTTATCGCTCTGCCGCGCCACTTGCTCCGCTTGCGGGCCACCCAGCCAGCCCACCAGCATCGGCGTCAACAGTGGATCGGTTGTCCACCAGCTTGTCATGGCCGCATCATCGGTAAACAAGAAGCTCAGTCGGGGCAACTGGATCGCTCCCGGCGGCACGGCATCCCAAAAGATCTCGCGGAAGCGGAAGACGATTTTCACCACATGGCCCATCGCCAGCCCTGCCAGCGCAGGGGCCAGATGGGGAATTTCCGGCACGAACCGCAGCGCGCCCAGCGCTTGTGGCGGCGCGAGCAGCACGCCCAACGGCACGGTGATGACGGCGGCGCGGGCGGTGAAGGCGCGGGGGAAATCGCCGGGTTGCACGCGTGCCGTCACGCTCACGCGTCCCGGCTCCCAGGCGACCTCGCAGGCAATTGTGTTCAGGTGCAGGCTGGCGCGCTCCGCCGGCAACTGCATGGCCAGGGCGTGCATGACCTGATCATAGCCGCCGACCACGCGGCACTGTCGCCCACCGTCGATGGCTTCCAGCGCCGCCTCAGTCTGCGCCTTCCATGTGATCCCCACCTGATCGGGATCCGCTGCGTCGAAGCCGGCGAGGTAACGCGCCACCTGACGGCGCGCCTCGGCCCATTCCTCGCCAGGGAAATGCGCCTCCGCAAAGGTGGTGTATGTCTGGTCTTCGCCTTGCCATGCATGCAATGCCGCCAGAATCGATTCCATTTGCGAGCGGTCGCGGGGCTGAAAGCGGCCGGCGCGCCATTCCCATCGGGTGCCGCCCATCTCGGCCAGCACCAGCCCGGCCTGCTGCGCAATGGCGAAAGTTTCCGGCGGACGGCCATGCACAAATTCCGCTCCCAACTCCACCGGCTGCGGCGCTCCCTGCGGGCGTATGGTGAAGATGCGCCCCCCGATGCGGTCGCGCGCCTCGATGATGGCGACGCGCACTCCGCGCAGGGTGAGATCGCGGGCAGCAGCCATTCCTGCTGCTCCCGCGCCAATGATGATGACATCGCTCTCAAGCGGGGCGGATAGCATGGTATGTTCCTTACGGGGGAGCGGCTTAGGATGCGGGGCTGACGGGCGTTTTCTTCGCCTCATCGGCCCCATACAGTGCCGCCAATTTCTCCGCCTGATCGCTGGTGATCAGTGCGTCGATGAAGACATCGATCTCGCCGTCCAGCACGCGCGGCAGGTTGTGGACCGACATGTTGATGCGATGGTCGGTTACGCGGTCTTGCGGGAAGTTATAGGTGCGAATTTTTTCGCTGCGGTCGCCGGACTGCACCTGCGAGCGTCGCGCCGCGCCCTCGGCCTGGATGCGCTTCTGCTGTTCGAGATCCCACAGGCGGGCGCGCAACACGCTCATGGCGCGCGCGGTGTTCTGGATCTTGGAGCGTTCGTCCTGGCAGGTGACGACAATGCCTGAGGGTAAATGAGTGATGCGCACGGCGGAGTCGGTGGTGTTGACGCCCTGGCCACCATGCCCGTGCGAGCGAAACACGTCGATGCGGATGTCATTTTCGTCGATGTGGATTTCGATATCCTCTGCCTGGGGCAGCACAATCACTTTCACGGTGGATGTGTGAATGCGTCCGTTGGCCTCGGTGGCGGGAACGCGCTGCACGCGATGGGTGCCCCCCTCATACTTCAGCCGCGCGTAAGCGCCACGCCCATGCACCTGCATCACCACGTCGCGGATGCCGCCGATGCCGCTTTCATTCTCGTCCAGCACTTCCACCGACCAGCGCTGCCGGTCGGCATAGCGGATATACATGCGCATCAGCTCGGCGGCGAAAAGCCCCGCCTCGTCGCCGCCCGCGCCGGCCTGGATGGTGACGATGGCGTCGCGCTCATCCATGATGTCTTTGGGCAACAGGGCGATCTTAACATCGTTGGTTAACTGGGCCTCGCGGGCGCGCAACTGCTCCAATTCTTCGCGGGCAAGGGCGCGCATGGCCTCGTCGGATTCATTCAGCAACACCTCGGTGTCGCGGATACCGGAGTCCACCTGCTGCCATTCACGATAGATATGCACGATGTCGCTGAGGCTGGCATGCTCGCGGCCATAGCGTTCCAGCAGCGATGCGTCCGCCAGGGTTTCGGGCTGCGCCATCAAATGGTTCAATTCTTCATAGCGGCGCTCAATGGTGTGTAATTTCGCTACTAATGAATTATCCACTGTTCCTCCAAGGAATCAATTTGGGTGATTATTTCGCCATATCAGTATACCATACATTGCACAGGTTTAACCATGTTTGAGCAACAGAGCGAAATGCACTGAAACTTTTGTAGCATCCGCCTGCTCGATATAATCACCGAGTTGTGTTACAGAAAGCCCGTAAAGCCGCTGTGGCTGTAGCCCATGCGGATGCAAGGGCAGGCAAAGGCATAAGAGGGAGGTTGTACCCTTGACAGCCTCGCGCGTGGTATGCGACATTCTGCATGAAACCGGTGCAAAACGATCCCTCCTGTGGGATGGTGAGGCAATTCCTTCCTAACGGACGGAGTGGTTTCATGGGCAATTCCTTTGCTGTACCGTGGGGCACACGGAAACAGGTCTGCTTCGGCGGGCAAACGCTTGGGGACAGAGGGACC
>JAJPKG010000465.1 GCA_021323815.1 Pseudomonadota bacterium | reverse complement strand
GGGTGGCGGTAAGAAGGCCACGCGGCTGGTGCCGCTGGGGGAGGAAGATGCCGGACCCAAGTGGGTGCTGTCGATGGGCCAGTGCGCGAATTCCGGCGGCGAGTTCTACGACAGTTATTACACCGTGCAGGGCGTTGACACGCTGGTGCCGGTGGATGTCTATGTGCCTGGCTGTCCGCCGCGACCAGAGCAACTGATCGAGGGCATCCTGAAATTGCGTGAGAAGATCGAAAAACAAGGCTTGAAAATCAAGGGTGAGGCGTAACGATGCGTGGAGTGCTACAGGGCATGGGCCTGACTTTGAGCCATTTGCCGAGGCCCAAAGTCACGCGCCTCTATCCCTATGAAAAGCCCCGGCTGCCGGCACGCAGTCGCGGATTGATCCAACTGATTCAGGAAGACGGCCAGGCGACGCCCTTCAATCTGAAATGCGAGGCGTGCCTGTTGTGTGAAAAAGCGTGCCCCCCGCGCGCCATCACCATCGAATATCGCCCGACGCACCGCTTCCGCAAGCGCCCCTATTTCTCGGAGCGCGCGAAGGCGGGCTATTACACGCCGCATCTCGGAATACGCGACCGATTACGCCCACCGCCCACAAGCCGCCGCCGTGCAGACGCCGACAGCGGTGGATCTGGAGCAGCCGGTGGATTTGAGCAAGGTGGACGCGATTCTGGCCGAAGCATCGCTGGAAGGCTATGCCCTGACGGATATGCTGGACCGCGTGATGATCGCCTATGACGGCATGCCCCTGGCGGTGGCGCAACGGATTGTGGAAGCGCGCGGCATCGACATGAGCGATCTTTTCGGCATCATCACCATGTCGCCGCACTTCAAGCCCGCCAAACCCAAAACCCCGCACGTGCTGCGCAACGACCAACCCCCGCGCGGTCCCTCGGCGGCAACGCGCGGCAAATATGCCGACATCAATCACCGGAGGGGACCGAATGCCTGACGGAAACTCCCGCGCGCTCATCCCTTCCGTCACCACACTGGCGGATTATCAGAAGCAGCGCGGTTTTCAGGCGTATCAGCGTGCCAGCGGCCAGGGCGCGAATGGCGCGGCAACGATTCTGGATGCCGTGCGCCAGGCGAAGCTGCGCGGGCGCGGCGGCGCGGGCATGCTCACCGCGGCGAAATGGCAGATCGTGCGCGACGCCGTAGAAAAACGCGGCGGTCCCGCCTTCCTGGTCTGCAATGCGTATGACGCCGATCCCAAGTCCCTCGTCGCGTCCACCTTGCTCACCAACCAGCCCTTCCTGGTGCTGGAAGGGGTGCTGCTGGCGGCACAGGCAGTGGGTGCGCGTGAAGCATATCTCTACATGCATTCCACCAACCGCACCGGCTATGCCGCCTTCAACGCGGCGCTGAATGAGGCGCGCAACGCCGGCATGTTGGGCACCCTCATCGTGAATGTTGTCGGCGTGGATGTCGGCTTCATGGGCGGCGAGGAATCGACCATGCTGGAAGTCATCAAGGGACGCCGCGCGATGGCGCAACAGCGCCCGCCCTTCCCGGCGCAGGTCGGGTTGGGCGAGTTGCCCACCGCTGTGAGCAATCTTGAGACGCTGGTGCAGGTGGTCAACATCATGCGCGACCCCGCCGCCTTCGCCAAAAGTGGCACGCAGGCCAGCCCCGGCACGAAATACGTCTCGGTGTATGACGCCACCGGCAACGGCACGCTGCTGGAAGTGCCGTTCGGCACGCCCATTGCGGCGATTCTGAAACAGGCCGGCATCACGGCGACGGAAGCATCGGCGCGCGGCGTGGCCGTCGGCGGGCCGGAAGGCGGCGTGCTGCCCCCGGCGCAGCTCAACACAGCGTTCGACTATGAGCCGCTGGCTGCGGCGGGCGTGATCGTCGGCTCCGGCACCATCGAGGTCTTGGGGCCGCAGACGTGCATGGTAGACTGGGCGCGCGAGCGCACAAACTACCTCACCGAGCAATCGTGCGGCAAGTGCATCCCGTGCCGCACCGGCACCAAGCGCATCGCCGGCACACTGGAAACCATCATGAGCGGCATCGGCGTCGCCGGCGACCTGGATCTGCTCAACGAATTCGCGGATTACGTGCCCGACGGGTCGCTCTGCGGCTTCGGCTGGAACGCGACGCACCCGCTGAAAACGGCCCTGCGCTACTATCCCGACGATTTCCAGAAACACCTGCAAGGCGAATGCCCCACCGGCACCTGCGTGCCCGTGCGCTCGCATCGTTTCGCCACCAAAGGCGTTCTCTAGAAGGAACCTGTTATGGCAACCATCGAACGTGTGAGGCCGGGAACCGGCTCAGGCGATAATTTTGAGCGCGACGAGCACGGTCAGCCGACATTCACCTTTACCATCGACGGTCAAACCGTCAAGGCGCATGAGGGGCAAACGATCCTCAGCGCCGCCATCGAGCACGGCATTCTCGACATCCCAAATCTGTGCAACGATGAGAAGCTGGACCCCACCTCAGCCTGCCGCATGTGCTTGGTGGAGATCGCCGGCCAGCCGCGCCCGTTGCCGTCGTGCAACACGCCCGCCGCGCCCGGTCTGGAAGTGACGACCAAATCCAAGAAGCTGACGCACATCCGCCGGACGAACCTGGAGATGATCCTTTCGGATCACAATGCGTATTGCCAGCCGCCGTGCCAGGTGGGCTGCCCGACGCACATCGACATCCCCGGCTATCTGGAATTGATCGCGCAAGGGCAGAACCGCGAGGCGGCGCGCCTGGTGAAAGAGGTGCTGCCCTTCCCCTATATGCTGGGCCTGGTCTGTCCCGCGCCCTGCCAGGAACGCTGCCGCCGCGCGCTGGTGGACGAGGAGATCGCCATCTGCCGCATGCATGGGTTCGCCGCTGAGCAATGCCTGGACGATCCGCCGACACCCTGGCCGCAAGAAGCGCCCACCGGCAAGAAGGTCGCCGTCATCGGTGCCGGCCCCGCCGGCCTCACAGCCGCCTATTACCTGGCACTCAAGGGGCACAGCGTCAAGGTCTTCGACATGATGCCCCAACCCGGCGGCATGGCGCGCTATGGCATCCCCGAATATCGCTTCCAGAAAGACATGCTCGACAAAGAGCTTGAGGGCGTGTGGAAGCTGGGCGTGGAATTCCAGGGCTATGTGAAGCTCGGCAAAGATTTCACGCTGGATGACCTTTTCGCCGCTGGCTATGATGCCGTTTTCATCGGCATCGGCGCGTGGACCTCAAATCCCATCACCTTCGTGGATGGTACCGAGGCGTCGCCTGAAGACACCCCCGGCCTGATCAACGCCATCACCTATCTGATGGATAAGACACAGGGCCTGGCGGTGCCGGTGGACCCCGACACGGAAGTGGTGGTGCTGGGGGGCGGCTTCACGACCTTTGACTGCACGCGCACCTCGCTGCGTCTGGGCGCGAAAGTCCACACGGCGTATCGGCGCGGGCGCAAAGAGATGACCGCTACCCCCGAAGAGGTTGAAGACGGCGAGGCGGAGGGTACCGACCTGCGCCTTTTCTCCGCGCCGACGAAGCTGCTGGAAAAAGATGGCAAGCTCACCGGCATCGAGTTGATCAAGATGAAGCTGGGCGAGCCGGATAGCTCCGGTCGTCGCCGCCCGATCCCGGATCCCGGCACGGAATATACCATCCCCTGCAACACGGTCATTCCGGCCTTCGGTCAAGCGCCCGACGTGTCATACTTCCCGACGCACGTGCAGGGCGTGAAGACGAGCAAGTGGAAGACTGTTGTGACCGATCCCTGGAATTTCATGACGGATCGCCCCGGCGTGTTTTCCGGCGGCGACTGCCAGATGGGCGCGAAAACGGTCATCGAGTGCGTGGCGCAAGGCAAGTTGGCGGCACGCGCGATGGACGCCTATCTCAAAGGCGAAGACATGGCCGCCGTCAGCAAGCGTATCGAAGCCGAGGAGCGCCAGCCGGATCTCATCTCGATTGTGCCCTACAAGCCAGTCGAGCCGAAGGTGAAGATGCCGATGCTGCCCTACGAGGACCGCAAGCGCAACTTCAAGCTGATCGAGATGGGCTACACGCCGGAGCAGGCGCAGCGCGAATCGGCCCGCTGCCTGCAATGTGCCTGCCCCGCCGCCGGCCAGTGCGACTTGCAGATGTACGGCATTGAGTACGGCCTGACGGACAACCGCTTCCACGACGGCGAGCCAAACGATTTCCACGACTATGAAGTGGATGTCTCACACACGTTCATTCTGCGCGACCCGAACAAGTGCATCAACTGCACCCAGTGCGTGCGCGTGTGCCACGACGTGATCGGCCCGAACTGCTATGGCATGTTCGGCAAGGGCTTCGATACCATCGTTTCGACACCCTTCAACGTCAGCCTGAGCCAGACGGACTGCGTGTCGTGCGGCGCGTGCGTGCAGGTCTGTCCCACCGGCTCGCTGATGATGGCCGAGCGCGAGCTGGTGAAGTATGACTTCGCGCTGGACCGCTGCATCTTCTGCGGCGACTGCGTGGAAGTCTGCCCGCACGGCGCGCTGGGCGAGACGCCGAACTTCGAGTTGTCGTTCT
>JAJPKG010000485.1 GCA_021323815.1 Pseudomonadota bacterium | reverse complement strand
TGGGCGACCCCGCCGAACGCGAGGTGCTGGTCTATCTGCCGCCGAACTATGATGACGACCCAGAGCGACGCTTTCCGGTGATCTTCGCGCTGCCGGCTTTCTTGAGCAGCGGCCACGCGTTCCTGAACTGGTCGGCATTTCAGAAGACCTTGCCTGAATATCTGGATGAACTGGCGGCGGCCACGCCGGAACGCGCCGTCATCGCCGTTTTTCCCGATTGCTTCACCCGCTATGGCGGCAGCCAATATCTTAATTCCAGCGCGACGGGCAGATATGAGGATTACCTGCTGGAACTGGTGCGTTATGTGGACGCGACCTATCGCACGCGGGGCGACGGGGCGCGCGGGATCACAGGGCATTCCAGCGGGGGGTATGGCGCGCTGGTGCAGGCGATGCGCCATCCAGAGATCTGGTCGGCGGTCGGCTGCCGCAGCGGGGATATGGCCTTCGAGTTGTGCTATGGCCGCGATTTTCCGGCGTTTTGCGCCGCTGTGGAGCGCGCGGGGGGCGTGGACCGCTGGCTGGACGAGATGATGGCGCGCGAGCGCAAGACCGGCGAGGATTTTCAGGCATTGAATGTGCTGGCGATGTCGGCATGTTATTCGCCTGATCCCCACCTGCACCCCTTGCCCATCGCGTTTCCCATTGACATCGAAACGATGGAGTTTATCCCCGCCGTGTGGGAGCGCTGGCTGGCGCTTGATCCGGTGCACATGGTAGAACGGGCGGAGATTCAGGAAGCGTTGCGCTCGCTGAAATTGCTCTATTTCGAGTGCGGGCGGCGCGACGAATATCTGTTGCATTTCGGCGCGCGGCGGCTGGCGCGCAAGCTGGACGGCCTGGGCATCCCCTTTGAATACGTCGAAACGGACGATCCGCATGGGGGCACGTCCTACCGGCATCCTGTCGTGCTGGCACTGCTCGCTGCCGCGCTGGGGAGTTGAGAGATGAGCGCGACCACCACCGGCGAAGCGCCCGCCTGGCGCAAGACAGCTCTTGGCATCGCCTGGCGCTCGCTCGTCGCTGCCGCACTGATCACGTTTATCGCGCTGCATCTGGACCTCACCCGCGTTGGCGCGGCGTTGCAGCATATCGCCCCTGGTTTCGCTGTCGCTGCAATGGCGGTGATGCTGCTGGTGGGGCTGATCACCGCCGCCAAGTGGTATATCTTGCTGCGAGCGTTGCGGCTTCGCGTGCCAGTGGGCGAAGTGGTCCGCCTGACCTACATTGCCGTCGCCTGGAATCTGGCGCTGCCGGGCGGGGAATCGGGCAATCTGGTGAAGGCAGCCTTGCTGGCGCGCCAGCAGCCTGGAAGCGCAGGCGCAGTGTGGGCCTCAATGCTGATCGATCAACTCTCGCTCTCGGTGGCACAGCTGCTCGTGGGGGTGATGACGCTGTTGCTGGCGGCGCATCCCCCGGCGCATCTGGACGCGTGGCTTGGCACGGCGGGAGTGATTCTGGCGGGCGTATTGCTGGTATACGCGCTGTTTCTGCTGCCCATTCGCGCGCAACAGGTAGATGAGGCGGTCGCTCGCGTCAGCCGTCGCCTGGCAATTCCGCAGCGATGGCGACGCGCCCCCCTTCCCAGCAGAGATGGGGAGGCACCGGGGGAAGAGCCAGGTGAGTGGCTCGCCCCCCTCTGGCGCGGCCTCACACGCTATCGCGGCCACATCGGCAGCCTGATGGCGGCGGTGGGCCTGGCGATGACTTACTATGGGACGATCTTCCTGGCTTATTGGCTTGCTGCGCGCGGGCTGGGCATCACCCTCGACTACCCTGACATCGCCTGGATTCTGGCGCTGGCCGGCATCGCGGCGCTGTTGCCGATTACCGTCGCGGGGGTCGGCGTGCGCGAGGGAATTATTGTATACTTTCTGAAAGAGCGCGGCATCGCGCCGGAAACTGCGCTGGCCTTTTCGCTTGCCGTGCTGGCGTTGCAGGTGGTGCTGGGCACACCGGGCATTCTGGCGCATTTCATCCACGTTGCACCTCGCCCACAGGCACAAGGTGAAAGTGTGTGATATACTGTACAAGAGAATTGTGGTGGAAGGGGAGCACGTGGCTAGCACACACATCTTTCGCATCGGCGTCTTCGCCGTCATTGAATCCGAGGGCAAGATCTTGCTCGCGCGCCGCCGCGATATCGGCTGGTGGAACCTGCCCGGCGGGGGCATGGAAGCCGGGGAAACGGTGGATGACGCCCTGCGACGCGAGATCCGCGAAGAGGTCGGCCTTGAGATTCACATCGACTATCTGGTAGGAGTCTATTCCAAGCCGCAAAAGCACGAAGTGGTCCTGACCTTTTTCTGCCATCCCGCCAGCGGCACGCCCGGCCCCAGCGATGAAGTCTCGGAAGTCGGCTGGTTCACGCCCGACGCGCTGCCGGAACCCCTGCTGCCCAAGCATCGCCAGCGCCTGCAAGACGCCCTGCGCCAGGACGAACACGCTATCATCGCCGCCCAAACCACCAAAACCGAGGATGATCAGGCTGGGAAGCCCTTGCTATGACCAGATTTCTTACTTGTTTCAGTACCCAAATAGACCATAACAAATCGTTATGCGGCGTTGATCGCGTATGATCATACGTGATGCACAGAGGCCGGCGGGGGATGCGTGGGGCGAATTATGCCGAGCGGAGGGCCATCCGATGAGCGCCACGATCCTCGTGGTCGAAGATGAACGGCCTATTGCGACCATGCTTACCGCTCTCCTTGCCGGGGAAGGCTATACCGTCGTCGAGGCCCATTCCGGCGAGGATGCTCTGACCTGCGCCTTGCAATCGCCGCCCGATCTATTGCTGCTGGACCTCACCCTGCCCGGCATGGATGGCTTTGAGTTGCTGCGCCTGTTGCGCGCCGAGGCCAAAACCATGCACGTGCCGGTCATCATCCTCACCGGGCGCGACGCGCTCAGCGATAAACTGCACGCCTTCAACATCCTGCACGTCAATGATTATCTGACCAAGCCCTTTAATAATGATGAATTGCTGGCGCGCGTGCGCGCGGTCGTGCATCACGCGCAGATGATCTTGCTCTCACCGCTGACCCGCCTGCCCAGCGGCGTGCTGATCGAGCGCGCCATCGAGCAGCGCATCAGTTCCGGCGAACCCTGGGCCTTCGTGTATATCGACCTGGATCATTTCAAGGCGCTCAACGACGGCTATGGCTTCTGGCGCGGCAACGAGATGATCCGCATGCTCACCCGCGCCGTGCAGGCAGCGCAGAGCGAGTGTGGCAACCCGCACGATTTCATCGGCCACATCGGTGGCGAAGATTTCGTGGTGCTGACCACCCCTGACAAGATTCACCCCCTCTGCTCGGCCATCATCCATCACTTTGCCGAGAGCAGCAAGCGCTTTTATCGCGCTGAGGATCTGGCACGGGGCGCGTTCCTGGCAGTGGGGCGCGACGGCCCGCAGCAGTTGTTTCCGCTGGTCACCGTCTCCATCGCGGTCATCCCATCTGATCGCCTCAGCAGCCAGGTGACGCTGGATGAATTGAGCAAGCGCGCGGCGTTGATCAAAGCGCAATCGAAGGCCACCCAGGGCAATTGTTATATGATAGATGGAGAGGATCGCGTGTATAGCGAAGGGGATTGAAGACGGGACACAGAGAACGCGGAAATTCCACGGAGATCGCGGAATGTTCTGAACGTAAGCTGGTTCGTCATCCACGAGCTTGCCAGTTCTTCTGTAGGGGTGCGGCATGCCGCGCCCATCATGCCAAGAGATCGCTTTGCTCTTGAAGGATAAACCATCCATGTACAATACCGATCACGATGAGAGCACGCAGCCGTTAAGCGACGAAGAGCGCCAGGCGTTGCGGGCGAATGCCGCGCGTGTGCTGCGCGAAAGCGAGGCGGCCAACATCATGCGCGAGATGAACCGGGCGCTGCTGAAAGGGCGCGGCTGGTTTGATGAATATGATTCGGGCGTCATCATGAAATGGGGATCAGGCTACACGCGCCGCCACATTTGGGTACACATCGAGGGCGACGAGATCCGCATTCGCCTGCGCCAGCACCTCGTCTGCCAGCCGGGAACAACGCCCGCCCGCTGCGACGGCGAATATCACAGCTATGCGCGCGCGCAGTGGTCCGACACCGAATTGCTCAAGCAGGAGCTGAAATATTACTACGACCACGCCGTTGCGGAATCCTCCGACGACTGATCTCCCTTGTCTTCTTCGTCGGCACCCGGCGTTGTGAGGTGGACCGTCGCCTCTGCATCGCCGCCAGCCGGCTTGGCCGCGCCTTCACGCATGTGCGAGACGAAGCGCGTCGGTCGGGGCATCTTGGGATGCATGCTTGACATGCAGAACAACAATTTTCTAGAGTATGAACATGCTTCCCATGCAGAGCGACAGTTTGAGGAAAAGACGAAGCAAAAATATCATGAGAAGCGGAGAGAAGAAAGCAACGATGGCACAAAAACCACCTTCATCCGCCCCCATCGCACTGGTTACTGGTGCCAGTCACGGAATCGGCTACGAAGTAGCGCGCCAGCTTGCCCAACGTGGCATGACGGTTGTCCTCACAGCGCGAGACGACGCACGGGGAACAACTGCCGCAACGCAACTGAACGATGCCGGATTGGATGTGCGTTTCATGACACTGAATATCGCTGATGATGCCAGCGTTCAACAGGCAGCAGCCCAGCTTGCCCAAGATTTTAGCCATCTGGACGTGTTGGTAAACAACGCTGCCACCAATTTCGATTACGGTGATACCGTCTTAGAGGTGGATCTGGCCCAGGTGCGCGAAACTTTTGAAACGAATCTTTTGGGGACGTGGCGCGTCACGCGAGCCTTTTTGCCCCTGCTGAGACAAAGTGCACACGGGCGCATCGTCAACGTTGGCAGCGGCGCAGGCACATTTGGCGCACCAGAGGGCATGCTGGCGAATTTCGTGCCCAATTTGCCTGCTTATACACTCTCAAAGCTGGCGCTCAACGGATTGACCCTGAAAATGGCAGCGGAATTACAGGGAACGGGCATTTTGGTCAACTCAGTCTGTCCCGGCACCACTGCCAGCAGCCCCGAAATGGAGTCTATTCCCGGCGCGCGACCGGTCGAGCAGGGAGCGGCAAGCATTGTATGGGCGGCGCTTTTGCCAGATGATGGGCCAACGGGCGGCTTCTTCCGTGATGGGCAACCGCTGCCCTGGTAACCGCTGTTGCAAAATCTGTTATGCGTTGCAAAATGACCAGCTCATGCACAACCTTTGGCATCGGGCGTGCAACGGCCTATGCGAGCGCGCAATCGGCCCCGTGCCTGCATTTGAGCCAAAAGCAGGTACCCTATAAATAATAGGAACGATAGAGGAGAGATAGCGCAATGGCAACACAGGCAACGAACGGACGCAGCACGCGCGGTGGCACACACGAACAGCACGTGGAAGCGGGGCGCAAGGGCGGCATGACCGTCAGCCGGAATCGCCAGCACATGGCTGAGATCGGGCGCAAGGGCGGCGAGGCCGTCAGCCGGAATCGCCAGCATATGGCCGAGATTGGCCGGCGTGGCGGACTGCGCTCGCATGGCGGCACGCACGAGCAGCACGTGGAAGCAGGGCGCAAGGGCGGCGAGGCGCGCCAGGGCAGAGGACGCGCGCTTGCCGGCTCCGGCACACGCTGATGTGCCACTTCATAGCGACCATTGCGACCCTATTCCCCTGATATCCGTTCGCGGTATCAGGGGTTTTCTTGTGCCAGGCCCTCCTTTTGGAGGGTGACGCGCATCCATTGCGGACGGTATGCTGAAAGTGTCCCGAAACTGCCGGAAAAGATGCTATACGCTAGGTTGCTGCTCGCGCTGCTGATCGAGGTTGATCCATGCTGCACGCGATCCGCACCTTCCATCCGGCAGATCGTCGCAATGAGAGCGGGCATTTTCAGGAGGCATTGGCATATGCATGTGGAAGAGCGCGCGCCGGACGCTGGTTCGCCGGTGCCGCAGATCCCAACCCCGGCACCTGAGCCGGCAGCAGAGAACATGTATCGCCTGGGCATGCGCTACGGGCGTATGATCCATCGCCTGCGCTGGCTGGTGGTTGCCCTGTGGATTGTGCTGCTGGCCGCGAGCTTGCCGTTCGCCGCAAAGGTATCTTCGGTGCTGACCGGCGGCGGCTTCACCCTGGATAACAGCGAATCGATCCGCGTCGCCGACATCGTGCAGCACAGATTGCATCAGCCGGTGGCGCAGCTGACGGTCGTCTTTCATTCCGCCACCACGCCCGTCAGCGATCCCGCGTTTCAGCAGCAGATCCAGCACTTCATGGCCAACGCGCGGGGATTCAGCCATGTGACCGGCGTGATCGACGGTGGCCCTGGGCAAGACGGCCTGACCGACATCGTCATCGTCAACTTTGATCAGCCGGTGGAGACGGTGGAACAGCGCCTGGACGACTTTCACAAGCTGCTGCCCACCGGACCAAACCTGCCCGCCAAAGCCTATGTGACGGGCGACGTGGCGGTCTATCAGCAGATCAACCAGATCGCCACGTCGGATACCGAACGAGCGGATGGCGAGGCGCTGCCGATCGCGCTGGTGGTGCTGCTGGTGGTTTTCGGCACGGTGGTGGCCGCAATGATGCCATTACTGCTGGCGCTGGTGGCCGTGCCCATCGGCCTGGGCATCATCTATTTCTTCGCCCAGCACAACACCACCAATGTCGTCGTGCTCAGCATCGCATCCATCATCGGCTTGGGCCTTTCCATTGATTATTGTCTTTTCCTCACACGGCGGTTCCGCGAAGAACTGGCGCGGGGCCGCAGCGTGCCGGATGCCGTCGCCTGGACGGTGGCCACCGCCGGCGAGGCGATCCTTTTCAGCGGCCTGACGGTGCTGATCGGTTTCTGCGCGCTGTTGCTGTTACAGATCCCCATCATGACCGCCATCGGCGTGGGTGGCGCAGCGGTGGTGCTGTGTGCCGTGCTGGCCGCGCTGACGCTGCTGCCGGCCTTGATGAGCATCCTGGGCGGGCGAGTGAACGCCCTGCGCCTGCCGGTGATCAGCAAAGTGACGGGTGCCGGCGTGCCGCGAGACGACCGCGCGGGCGGCTGGCATCGCCTGGCAATGGCGGTGATGCGCCGTCCGGTGCCGGTGATCGTGCTGGTCAGCGCGGTGCTCATTGCGCTGGGATGGCCCGTCTTTGCCATGCGCATCGGCGTTCCCGATTTTCACTCGCTGCCCACTTCATCTGAAGCGCGCATGGGCATCGACCTCTTGCACGCGCAATATCCCAACACCAATACGCTGCCCGTCTATCTGGTGGTGCAGACTCCAGACGGCGGCGACATGCTGACAGCGGAGAATCTGAACCGGCTCAACACGCTGACGCAGTGGGTGGGGCAGCAGGCGCACATTACGGGCGTCACCAGCCTCACCGCGCCTCCGGTCACGCCCGGCCACCCCGCCCCGACGCTGGCGCAGCTCACCCAACTCTATCTCAGTGGGGCCTATCAGCGCGAGCCGGCGCTGGCGCAGTTCGTCGCCGCCAATCTTGCCGGCGACACGACGCTGATCGTCGCCCAGAGCGACACCAAGGTGGATAGCACGCCCGGTGTGGATTTGATCAAGCACCTGCGCGACGCGAGCGCGCGACCCAACACGGGGCTGAGAGTGCTGGTCGGCGGCGAGCAGGCCGTCACGCTGGATTTCAACAGCAACCTCTATGGCAATTTTCCCAAAGCGGTGCTGTTCATCCTCATCGCCACCTTCGTGCTGCTGCTGATCATGTTCCACTCGGTGCTGCTGCCGCTGAAAGCGGTGCTGATGAACCTGCTTTCCATCAGCGTGGCTTTCGGCGTGCTGGTGTGGATCTTCCAGTGGGGCAACTTGCAGGGGCCGCTGGATTTCACCAGCGAGGGCTTCATCGAGACGACGGTGCCGGTGTTGCTCTTCTGCGTCCTGTTCGGCCTATCGATGGACTATGAGGTGTTCTTGCTGAGCCGCATCCGCGAAGAATGGCTGCGCACACGCAATAATCGCTACGCGGTGGCGCAAGGATTAGAGAAAACAGGCGGCACCATCACCTCCGCCGCGCTGATCTTCACCATTGTGACGGCGGCCATCGCCACCACGCAGATCCTCGCCACCAAAGAGACCGGCCTGGGCATGACAGTGGCCGTGCTGGTGGACGCGACCATCATTCGCTCGCTGCTGGTGCCGGCGACAATGCGCCTGCTGGGCCGCTGGAATTGGTGGCTGCCGGGCCTTCCGGTGCCCAAAGAGCAGCCGATGTAGGATGATGCGGCATAGGCGGGCAATGGGCGCAGCGGATCGCCCGCCTATGGGTTAGCGGCGATGGCGCTCCACAAACGCTTGCAGATGCTCGACGTAAGTCGCTGGATCGCTGCCATACGCCCCGCAGTGGACGTTGCTGGCGGCGTAATAGGTGCGGACGGGGGTGCCGGCGCGCTCAGCGGCACAGGCGATACGTTCGGCATGTTTCAGGGGAATGAGCGGATCGCCGGCGGCATGGATCAGCAACAGCGGCGTTTTGGTGGCCCGTTTGCGCTGCTGATGCATCTGTGTTTCCGGCATCGCCACCAGGGGATGATGGAAGCGCAACCGGAAGATCACGCGCGCGCCCGCGATGGCTGCCGTGCTGCCCGCCGGAATGAGCGACCGCAAGGGGCGCAGCGGGCGCGGCCATGCATCGCTGCCGGCGCGCAACTGGCTCGTGATGATGCGATGCAGCATGTCATCCAGCCGGGCATAGGGGCTGTCGGCGATGATGCCGGCGACCTCTGGCTGGGGCGGCAACAGCAGCGCGATGGCCGCGCCCATCGAGAAGCCGTGAATGAAGATATTGCCGGCTAAAGTTTCGGGCTGAGACGCTGCCACGCGCACCGCCGAGTGCAGATCGCGCACCTCAGCATTGCCACCACTGGTGGGGATGGCCTCGCTGTCGCCATGCCCGCGATAATCGAAGAGCATGACGTTGCAGCCATAGCGATATTCCAGCGCGGCAACCGAGCGAAACTGGACGCGTGGCAAGCGAAAGCCGTGACTGATGATGATGGTCGGGGCCGGTTGCGGCTGCGCCCAAAATTCGCCCTCGATGCGCGTGCCGTCGGTAGAAGGAACCGTGATCGCCCGCC
>JAJPKG010000236.1 GCA_021323815.1 Pseudomonadota bacterium | reverse complement strand
GCTGGTCGGCAGATCGTCACGGCGTGGCAAGGCGGCCCGCCCGTCATCGAACCCTACGCGACCTATTTTTCAGGGTATCCTTCGCTCTACCCCGCGCTGGCAGGGGCCATTGACATGGCTGGCGGACTGGAAGCGGCGCGCTTTTTCAGCTTGCTATGCATGCTGGGGGTGACGGCTTGCGTCTATGCCATCACCCTGAAGCTGTTCAATCGGACGAGCGCCATCTGCGCAGCCGCGATCTTCGCATGCCAGGGATCGGTGCTTTTTATTGGGCGATTGGCGACCTATGACGCGCTGTGCCTGTTGTGCCTGGCGCTGGCACTGACGCTGGCCCTGCGGCTGAACCGCGAACGCGCGGTGCAGACCGTGCTGGGCGCGGGTGGAATGGGCGTGTTGCTGGTGCTGGCGACGGGGGTCAAGTATGCCGGTTTGCTCTTCGTGCCGTCGATTCTGCTGATCTTCGCCATCCAAACGTTCCATGCTGAGCGCGAGGGGTGGCGTAGGGCACTGTTCATCGGCGCGGCGTTGGCGAGCACGGCAGGCGGCTTTGGGTTGGGCTTGCTGCTGATGGGCAAGGATGCGCTGGCGGGTGTAGGATTCACCACAACGAATCGCGTCGCCTTCATCCACACGTCGGCGGCTGAGCTGGCGTTGGAGGTGGTGACACTGGGGGGCATCGCGCTGGCACTGGGGCTGGTGGGTTTCATCCTGGCGCGTCGCCAACGCTTCTGGCTGATGGCGGCGCTGGTGGGGACTGCACTGCTGGCACCCGCCTATCACATCTACAAAGGAGAACAAGTCTCGCTCAACAAGCACATCGCGTTCGCCGTCTTTTTCATTGCGCCGCTCGCCGGCCTGGCGGTGAGCAAGATCATCAGTGCTCCGCACCCCGGCGCGTTTAACCCCCGCTGGCCGATAGGGCTGGCACTGTGCCTGTGCATCTTCTCGTTCGGCTTGCAGCAGGCGCAGAATCAATATCACGTGTGGGCCGACAGCACGCAGATGATCGCCACGCTGCGCACCCAGGTGCGCCCCGGCACCGGGCACTATCTGGCCGAGGAATATGACGTGGCGCGCTATTATCTGCGCGATGTCACTGATCCCTGGCAATGGAGCAGCCTGAACTGGTTCGAGTATACCGACAAGGCGCATCACACCCTCTATGGCGTTGCTGCCTATCGCGCGGCGATTGCCGAGGGCTATTTTGATGTGATCGAGCTGAATTACGGCTATAACGTCGCGCTGGATTATGCCATCGACGGCGGCTTGAAGGATGGCAAGCAGTATATCCTGATCGCCAAGATCCCCTACGTCAACGCGTATGGCCCCGGCTATTACTGGATCTGGGTGAAACGCCCGCCGGCGACACCGGCACCGGGCAAATGACCCGTCACGTTTC
The DNA here is from genome assembly GCA_021323815.1 of Pseudomonadota bacterium. Lineage (GTDB taxonomy): Bacteria > Chloroflexota > Ktedonobacteria > Ktedonobacterales > JACDGC01 > JAJPKG01. The sequence continues at coordinate 6,070 of JAJPKG010000236.1, read as the reverse complement.
CTGGCGGCGATGGCACAGCCGTTTATGAATTTCTAACAAACCGTGTATGAGGAGTTTAGTGCAATGCATCTGCATCACCGCATTTCGCACAGGCGCGCGCCGGTGATTATGGGAACCGTGCTCGCCGCGCTGGTGGTGGCGCTCACCGCCAACGCCATTTCCGCTGGTCGCGCTCAGGCATTCAGCTTTGACGCGACGCCGGCCCCAGCCAACACAGCGGTCTATACGTTTAAGTATGACACGACGCGCGAGGGTTGGAATCAGCATGAAACCATTCTCAATACGTCGAATGTCAACACCAACACATTTGGCCGCCTGATTTCCTATCCGGTGGACGGCCAGGTGTATGCCCAGCCGCTCTTCGTGCCGGGCGTCACCATCAACGGCCACACCTATAACGTTGTTTTCGTGGCGACCGAGCATGACAGCATCTATGCGTTCGACGCCGACCGCACCGTGACGACACCGCTCTGGCACACATCGTTCCTGGGACCGAACATCACGACGGTGCCGACGAACGTGGCGTATCCCAACGGCTTCACCGACATCACGCCGGAGATCGGCATCACCGGCACGCCGGTGATCGACCCCTCCACCGGCACCATGTATGTGGACGTGATGACGCTGGAAAGCAACATCGCGGTCCATCGCCTGCACGCGCTGGATATCACAACCGGCAAGGATAAGATGCCGCCGGTTGTGGTTGCGCCGACTTATCCCGGCAAGGGGGACGGCAACGTCAACGGCGTCATCCATTTCGACGCCCTGACGGCGAATGAGCGCATGAGCCTTTTGCTGCTCAACGGCGTGGTCTATGTTTCCTATGCCGGCTTCGCCGATCAATATCCCTATCACGGCTGGATCGTCGGCTTCAACGCGCAGACGTTGCAGCAAGTGGCCGTCTGGAACGATTCGCCCAACGGCAGCGGCGCGGGCCTGTGGGATGACGGCAATGGCTTCGTGGTCGATCCCTCCGATAACAGCATCTATGTGCAGTCAGGCAACGGCACGTTTGATGCGAACACCGGCGGTTCGGATTACGGCATGTCATTGATCCACCTGAGCACAACCAACGGTCTGCACGTGCTGGATTACTTCACGCCCTTCAACCAATCATGCCTGAATTCGCTGGATCGCGACCTGGGTTCGGGCGGCACCATCTTATTGCCGACGCAGAGCGGGACGCATCCTTACGAAGTGGTGGGCGGCGGCAAAGAGGGCCGCGTGTATCTGTTGGATCGCACCAATCTCGGCAAGTTCGTCTCCATCGCCAATCCCTGCAATAACCAAAACCTGACGAATGTGGATAACGTTGTGCAGGAACAGTTCCTGGGGACGAACGAGGGTGACGACGCCATCTATGCGACCCCGGCGTTTTATTCCGGTCCGAATGGGCAATTCGTCTATGAAGGCGGCATCAATGATCATATCAAAGCGTTCTCGCTGACCAACGGCCAGCTTTCCACTACGCCGGTTTCGCAATCGCCTGAGTCGTTCAACTTCCCCGGCGAGAATATGTCGGTGTCGAGCAACGGCACCACGCCGGGCACGGGCATTCTGTGGGTCATTGCACCTGGTTCAAGCTGCCCCGTGCTGGATCACTGCAATCCCAGCGGCGCGGGCACGTTGCGCGCCTATGACGCCAACAACATCAGCAACGAACTGTATAGCAGTTCGCAAAATTCGGCGCGCGACGGCCTTTCCAGCTTCGTGAAGTTCACGGTGCCGGTGGTGGCCAACGGCGAAGTCTTCGTTGGAACGGGCAACAGCCTGGATATCTTTGGGCTGAACCCGCCGAGTACGAATCCCACGCCGACGCCTTCGCCCTCACCCTCGCCGTCTCCTTCGCCCACGCCGCCACCGTACCCGTATAACAACATCGGCACCACCGATGACAATGCACCCGCGCTGGGCAACTTCGACGGCCTGAACAGCTATTCAGCGCAAGCCCTGCTGGCCTCACACGTCATCCCTGGTTCCGCGGTTCCGGTGAACAATGCCGCTTTCCTGTGGCCCAACGCCGCGCCGGGCACGCCAAACAACTGGCAAGCAAATGGACAGGTGATTCCGGTCACGGCGGTTTCAGGTGCGCAAACGCTCGCCTTTTTGGGATCTGCCACCAGCGGGCCTTCCAGCGGCATCGGCACCATCACCTATTTCGATGGCACGACCCAGAAATTCACCCTCTCATTCAGCGACTGGACGTTGAATGGTGGCGGCGGCACGCTGTTGCCCAACAACACCACTGTGCTGACGATGCCCTATCGCAACACGCCCAACGGCAAGCAGGCCGAAAATACCTATGTCTATTACACGGATGTAGCGCTCATTCCGGGCAAGATCATCCAGAGCGTGACGCTGCCTTCCAGCACGAATCAAGGGCGCATCCACGTCTTCGCCATCGCCACAACGGCCAGCAAGGCACTGACCGGTTCCGCGCCAGCGCCGATGAATTATAACAATGTCGGCGTTTCCGATGACGGCAGCATGAACAAGGGCAACTTTGACGGCGTCAACAGCTATTCCTATGAGGCGTTGCAAGCGCTGGGCATCACGCCCGGCTCGACCATCGTTTTCAATGGCATCAGCTTCACCTGGCCGAATGTGCCGGCGGGGCAGCAAGATGACTGGCAAGCTAAGGGCCAGGTCATTCCGGTGACACCGGTCAGCGGGGCCACCACCGTTGGTTTCCTGGGAGCTGCCACCAGCGGCCCATCCACGGCACAGATGACGCTGACTTACACCGATGGCAGCACGCAGACGCTCCCGCTCACCTTCAGCGATTGGACGCTGGGCGGCGGCTCGAACAAGCCGGTGGCGGGTAATAAGATCGCCATCACCACGCCCTATCGCAACGATCCCAATGGCCGCCAGAATGTCACAACGTATGTGTTCGAGGCGGAATTGCCGCTGGCGACGGGCAAAACGCTGCAAAGCGTGACGCTGCCTGCAACGGTGTCGCAGGGGACGTTCCACGTGTTCGCCATCGGCACGAAAGGCGCGCCGCCGGCTCCGGCGACGTATAACAATGTCGGCATCACCGATGACACGGCGACGGCTCCGGGCAACTTCGACGGCCTGAATAGCTATTCGCTGCAAGCGTTGCAGGCAGCGGGGGTGAAGCCGGGCGCAACGGTGACGTTCAACGGCGTCACGTTCACTTGGCCCAGCGCCGCTGCCGGCCAGAACGACAACTATCAAGCGAATGGGCAGACGATTCCAGTGACGACCGTCAGCGGCGCGACCACACTGGCCTTCCTGGGCGCGGCCACGTCGGGTCCGTCGAGCGGCACCGCGCTGATCACCTATTCCGATGGTTCGACGCAGCCATTCACGCTGAGCTTCAGCGATTGGACGCTGGGCGCGGGCACGCAAACCCCCGTCGCCGGCAACCAGATCGCCATCGCGACAGCCTATCGCAACACGCAGTCCGGCAAAGACACCACCCAAACCGATGTCTTTTACACCGACGTGGCGTTGCAGCCGGGCAAGACGGTGGTGAGCGTGACCTTGCCCTCAATGGTCAGCCAGGGAACGCTGCACGTCTTCGCCATCGGTTCTAAGGCCGCCACCACGAGCACGGCAGCGGTGAAGGCAGCGACGCGGCCCGGCAGGTGGCTGTGGTGGGTCCAACAGCACCACTTCGCGCTGCTGCCGCTGGTCCGTCGCTTGCTCTGGGCACAGTAACTGCATCGTATCTCTTGTCTGCATGAGATGGAGTCATCGTGCTGATGGCTCCATCATCCATGTATCAGCTATTGGACATCTATTCCAATGGGGCAAAATTTATGGTATCCTTCTTCTCAAGGAGACACTGTTGCTAGTGAGGTCGTTTTGGGTGGAGCTTGAAAGGAGCCGGACATGCCCAAACGCAAACACACCGAGATGCAAAAGCTGACGCCGGAACAGCAGCAAGAGTTGATAGAGCGCTATCACACACGAAAAGATGTGCGCGAGGCCAATGCCCAGCTCGCGGCCCTCGTTCTCGATTGGATAACAGACGCTGAACTGACCATCCAGGAATTTATGGAACGATTCAATGCAGGTGGTCATTTTGGCGAATACCATGAATGGCCGCAAGATACAACCTTTAGGCGTATCACTCAGCAGCTAGCCAAGATTTCTAACCTGGCGAAGCGCATGGCTGATACGCCACTGGATTATATGGGAGCGGTAGAACTCAGTTACGCTTATGAGCGTATCAAAAAGATGATTGCCCTCTTGGAAAACTCAGCAGGTGGTACCATGCAAGACGCCATTACTCTTTATAAGAGCATAGGAGAGGGCATTCGCCAAAAAGTCTATGACGAAATGGGCCATTATCCTGAGGCATTTCCAACACCACGTGGTAGAATAACTGGAGAGGAACCCGAACATCAGTTCAGACCAACAGATTATCAGCCACCATTACTGGGGGGAGAATGAGATGCAGAAATATACGCAGCTTGGGTTCTTTGCTGTTGAGTTTTCCGACGAGGGCGCGACGGAAAACTATAAAAGAACGCAAAATGAAGCGGAGATGATAGAATGGGTGCGTACCTATTTATCACCACGTGAATTTAAACGGTGGAAAGCGCAGCACGATAAGGAACGAACGTGGCAGAAGGAATTGGAAGAACGCTCACATGAGCCACTGCCGTCTGATTTACAAGCTGCGCTGCATAAGATCCTCGATGAAATAAAAGCCTCGACCAAACCTTTCCTCGCCGCTGAATATGCGATGCTGGGATTGGAACGTGGGGCGACGAAGCGCGAGATCAAAAATGCCTATCGCCGCATGGCACGCAAGCTGCATCCTGACAAAGGCGGCAGCGAAGCAGACATGAAGGCGCTGAACGCGGCGTATCACCGACTGCTCAAAAGCGTCAAAGAATGACGCTGCCGCCGCACCTGCCACCGCTCGATGTCATCTTGCCGGCGGTTCGTTGTGTGATGCGCCCCCAGAACGTCTATGATTTGGACAAATGCAGCGTATGCCTGATATGATCAGTTGAAAACACCCCATACTCTTTCTGTGGTAGGGAATCGGATATGCAGCGGCACCGGGCAAGACTCCAGCATATGCTAGGAGGGAGCATTTTGCTGTTTTTGCTGGTGGTATTGCCGTTGCCGCCATCGCCGCCGGTCCCGCGCACGATTTATCTTGATACCTTCCAGTCACCGGCAACGCATGTCTATTCGACGTGCTATTGGTGGGAATCAGCAGCGGATTGCGCCGGCACCAACGGCGAGATGGAGATCTATCTGCCGCAGCAGGTGATGACGCAAAGCGATGGCCTACATTTGGTCGCGGTCGCGCAGCCTTACATCACAGCGAAAGGTACCACCTATGCTTATCGCAGCGGGATGATTACCACCGACGGGCATTTCACCTTCCTCTATGGTACGGTGCGGGTGCGGGCGCAGGTGCCGCGCGGCAAGGGGCTGTGGCCGGCGATCTGGCTGCTGCCACAGAACCGCGCCTCTGGTGTCGAACTGGATCTGATGGAGAACCTGGGAAGCGATCCGCATACCGTGTATCAGGGCGTGCATTATGTGGGAGCGGACGGGGCGCATCAGCACGATGGTGGCAGCTACACCGGCCCCGATTTCAGCCAGGGATTTCATACCTTTCAGATGGATTGGGAGCCGACGCGGATCGTCTGGTCCATTGACGGCGTGGTTGTCCGCACCTGCGCGAACCCGCTGGAAATCCCCCACACGCCCATGTTCCTCATCGCCAATCTGGCAGTGGGCGGCGCGTGGCCGGGGCCGCCGGATGTCACAACACCCTTTCCGGCAGATTTCATCATCAACATGCTCCAGGTGCAGCAGTGAGCGACAGCACCACGCCGCCCGCCGCGCGCCACAGGCGGTCGCGTACCGCCAGGCCCAGCCCTGCCGCCGTGAATGAGCCACTGATGATGAGCGCAACGCCAGCGTCATCCAGGCGGCGCAGCGCGGCAAAGAGCTGTTGCGCAACGGTTCGCGGATCGTCCAGCGCGCCCAGAACGGCGACCGCAGAGGCCCCGGCAGCAGTGAATGCCGCCGCCAGCGCATCAGGCGCAAGCGCGCCCACACGCATGCCCTG
>JAJPKG010000207.1 GCA_021323815.1 Pseudomonadota bacterium | reverse complement strand
CACGGCGGGGGGAACCGTCGCTTCCTCGCCGTCGGCCCACAAGATCCAGCGCAGGGCCTCGAAGTGGGCGATGCCCATCAGGGCATAGGTAACCACTTCAGGATCGATGGCGCGAATGTCGCCGGCGGTGATGGCTTCACGCAGGCGGCGCACATAGCCGTCGCTGATGCGCTGGTAATAGGCGCGGGCGGCTTCGGGGGCCACCCGTTCGGCCTCTTGCACGATCTGATAGACGCGCCGGTGTTGCGCCACGAAGGAGAAAAATGCCGCGAAACCGCGCCGTTCGGCTTCCATGCGGTTCGTTGCGTCGCGGCTGGCCTCATTGGTGGCGGCGCGCAGGCGCTTGCCGAGATCTTCCACCAGTTCGACGAAGATCTCGCGCTTGCTGTGAAAGTAGATGTAAAATGTGCCTTGCGCCACTTTCGCCCGCCGGGTGATCTCTGAGATGCTGGCATCGTAATAGCCCATCTCGCCGAACACCTCTTCCGCCGCTTCCAGGATGCGCTGGCGCGTCGCTTCGCCGCGCGGCGTCTGGGGGATGAGGGCGCGTTCCTCGCGGGGAAGCGCCTGGCCGTTCTCACGCGCATCAGAGGAGGTGGGATCGTGGGCGGGCATAACGAAGCTCCTGCTTGCTGTTTCACTGTGCTGTTCTGTATTGTGCCACAGAAATGCGCGGGCGGTGAAGGGCTTGTGCCGTCTTCTTGCGTTCTTGGAGAAGGTGTGGGATACTCCGGCTAGAAACATGACGAATGAGTCATGTTCAGCGCCAGCTTTCAGGAGGAGTCAACGATGCCGACACCAACATTACCCGCCGCCGGACCCTGCCCGCCGCAGTCGCAATATCCCCTCGCGCCGGGGGTGCGTTCGCGCGTGATTGCATCGGCGCGATTGCAGCACCATGTTTATGAGAGCGGCACACCGGGCAAAGACACCATCGTTTTGATTCACGGCAACGCCGCATCGGCGCGGTTTTATGAGCACTTGCTGGCCTCGCTGGGGCAGAAGTATTATTGCCTCGCGCCGGATCTGCGCGGCTATGGTGCCAGCGAGGCGAAGCCGGTGGATGCCACGCGCGGCCTGCGCGATTTCGCCGACGATCTGGATGCGCTGGCGCAGGCTGCGCGACTGGAATCCTTTCATCTGGTTGGCTGGTCGCTGGGCGGCAACATCGCCATGCAATACACCATCGACCATCCCCGCCGCGTGCGCTCGCTGACGCTGGAAGCCACCGGCTCGCCTTTCGGTTATGGCTGCACGCACGGTCCCGACGGCACGCCGAATGTGCCGGATTTTGCCGGCAGCGGCGCGGGGCTGATCAATCCTGAACTGGTAGCGCGCCTCAAGACGAAGGATATGACCGCCGATTCGCCTTTCACCGCGCGCTCGGCCATACGCCACCTGTATGTCAAAGAGGGATTCACTTACGATCCGCGCTGGGAAGACGCCCTGGTTGAGCAGATTTTGCTGATGCAGATTGGCGACCGCTTTTATCCCGGCGACAGCGTGCCATCCCCGAACTGGCCCTTCACCGCGCCGGGGGTGTATGGCGCGAACAACGCGCTGTCGCCTAAATATGGCAACCTGCTCGCGCTGGCGGAGGTCGCGCCCAAACCGCCGATCCTGTGGGTGCACGGCGCGGATGATATCGTCGTGAGCGATCAGGCGATGGTAGATCCGGGCGCGCTGGGCAAACTGGGGCTGATTCCCGGCTGGCCCGGCGAAGAAGTGTATCCCCCGCAGCCGATGCTGCAACAGATTCGCGCCCTGATGGAGCGCTATGCCGCGAATGGCGGTACCTTCCGCGAAGAGGTGCTCAGCGATTGCGGCCACTCACCGCATGTCGAGCATCCTGACCGGTTCGTGGAATTGCTGGAAGCGAACATCGCCGCCGTGCCGGCTTCCGCGCAACGCCGCGGCATCCTTGACATTTTTCGCCGTCGCCGGTACAATACATGACACATGAATCATCAGTCATGTGAGCTATGGGGGAGGGATCAACGATGATCACAACGATGAGCTTCACCAACGTGGGTGAGTGGCTGGCTCGCCGCGAGGCGCTGACGCCCGATACCATCGCCCTGGTGGATTACGCCGCCGGTACGCGGCTGAGCTATCGCGATCTGAACGCGCGGGCGCGGGCACTTGCCGCGTGGCTGCAATCCACGCATGGCATCGCGCAGGGGGACCGCGTGGCGATGCTGGCCCTCAACTCGCCCGAATATCTGGATGCGTTTTTCGCTTGCGCGCTCATCGGGGCGATCTTCGTGCCGCTGAACTGGCGGCTGACCGCGCTGGAGTTGGCGACGATCCTCAGCGATTGCGCGCCCCGGCTGCTGCTGCACGATGGCGAGCAACAGGCAGCGGCGGAAAACGCCCTGGCACATGTGCGCAAAGCTGCTGAAGACACGGCGAAACCACGTGGCATCTTTGGGGCGCGTCGCCGCGCCACTGAAGCCCCCTCCCTGCCGGTGCTGGTTCCTGTCAGCGCCTTCCCCGGCGCGGATGCCGGATTGGCCGCGCAAGCCGTGCCGTTTCAGACGCGAGACGGCGAGGAGATCGCCCTGATCTTGTATACCTCCGGCACTACCGGCGTCCCCAAAGGCGCGATGCTCTCGCACCGCATGATCACCTGGAATGCGGTGAACACGCAGATCAGTTGGGGATTGCGCGACACTGACAGCACGCCGACCTTCGCGCCGTTTTTTCACGCTGGTGGGCTGAACGTGCTGACGACGCCGCTGTATCATCTGGGGGGCAGGGTGGTGCTGCTGCGCTCATCTGATCCCGCCACCATTCTGCGGGCGACGGCACAGGAACGCTGCACTATCCTTTTCGCTGTGCCGACGGTCTTTCAGATGATCATGGAGCATCCCGATTTCGCCACGACCGATCTTTCGGCGCTGCGTTTCTGCGTGACGGGCGGCTCATCGTGCCCGCTGCCGGTCATCCAGGGCTACGCGGCGCGGGGATTGGAGTTCCGGCAGGGGTATGGGCTGACGGAAGCGGGGGTCAACTGTTTCAGCCTGGCCCCCGAAGACGCCGTGCGCAAGGCTGGCTCGGTCGGCAAACCGGTCTTTCACGCGCGGGCACGCATTGTGGATGGCACCGACCGCGAGGTAGCGCCCGGCGAGGTGGGCGAGTTGGTGCTGCAAGGGCCGCTGGTG
>JAJPKG010000280.1 GCA_021323815.1 Pseudomonadota bacterium | reverse complement strand
CGCGCCTTCGCTGCGACCGATCCAATTGCGCTGCATGATGACAGTCTTTTCCGGCCAGTCCAGCCCATCAAAATGCAGCAATTCCTCGGCATATTTGGTGATGCGGAACAACCATTGGTCGATCTCTTTGCGGATGACCTGCGTGCCGCAGCGCTCGCACTTACCGTTGACCACCTGCTCGTTGGCCAACGTGGTGTTGCAGTTCGGACACCAGTTGGCGGCAGCCTTCGTGCGATAGGCCAAGCCGGCTTTATAGAACTGCAAGAACAGCCATTGGGTCCAGCGATAATAGTCCGGCAAGCACGAGACGATCTCGCGCGACCAGTCCCATGTGACCCCCATCAGCTTCATCTGGGCACGCATGCGGTCGATGTTGGCCAGCGTCCAGTCGCGCGGCTGCACATTGCGCTTGATGGCGGCGTTTTCCGCCGGCAAGCCAAAGGCGTCGAAGCCGATGGGCTGCATGACGTTGTAGCCCTGCATGCGCATATATTTGCTGAAGGCGTCGTGACCGGTGTAGTTATACCAGTGACCGATGTGCAGGTCGCCCGATGGATAGGGCAACATGGCCAGGCTGTAATAATTCTCTTTGCCGGGCGCGTGGTCGGGCGTGATACCCAATTGTTCGCGTGCCCAGACCTCGCGCCACTTCGACTCGATCTCGCCGGGCCGAAATTTGGTATCACGCTGCGCGCCGGTTTTCGGCGTCTGCGGTGTCGTCGTCATGATGATGTGGATCTCCTTGATAAAAAGGGCGGAATTGGCCAACAGGAGAGCTGGCGGTTGAAACCACGCCTAGAGGGCTGACGGCCATGAAATCCGCCTGCGCGAATGAGTGCTTTGCCCAGGGGTCGTGAACATTCCGGGGTGGCCGGTGGGCATGGGTGCGGCCACCCCTAGCTAAGCACGAGATCCAGACGACGCATGAAGGCTGCTCCTTCCTGTCCGTTCTTCCCAATAAAAAACGTCTTTCCTCCCAGATCGGGACGAAAGACGCACGATGCGCTTGCGCGGTACCACCCAATGTTGATGAGCCGCGCCACCAGGAAAACTGGTGGACCTGACGGGACTCGAACCCGTGACCTTCTGCATGCCATGCAGACGCGCTCCCAGCTGCGCCACAGGCCCATGAATGATGGATCGGCTCATCCACTTTGCAACGCGATAACGCGCGTCAGGCGGTCCCGGCTGATGGCTTCACCAAGACAGGCACACACGGGCGAGTTCGGTCGGATTCACCGGCATCGCTTTGCACCAACCAGCGATTCTCTGAAACGGCGAAGCAGCAGACCTACTACTCCCGCGCAACCAGCAATTTGCGATTGCTCCATCATTCTATCATGACTTTGCCGAAATTGCAAGGGGCGGGCGGCGAAATGATGCGCGCAGGCATGAAAGCACTGCATTTCCCGTTCCGCAACAATGAAAAATCACATGCCGACGGCTATACAGCCGGCGGTTGGCTCAACATGCGGAGCGCAGATCCGGCTGCCAGGAATTTAGACAGTGAGGCGGCAATTGTGCTTCACATCGGCAATGGGCGTACGCGCTGGTGAAAAGACGCTGCAACAGTACTAACGGGCTTGACACCGCTTTCATACTTTGCTAGAGTGCTGGGGATCGCAGGGGGCAAATGGCATCAGGCGCTATTGGCGCTGAGACGCAGCAACCCAACATGGTATCACGGTTATCTATCTGGCGGCTCACGGGAGCGCGGCCAGCGGGAGGCTTTTGGCATGGGTGTTGGCAATTGGGACGACGATCTCCCCCCACGCCGCGATGGCGGGACGCGTTCCGGTTCGCGCGGCGGCAGCCGGGGCGGGGATGAGATAGACGATCGCCGGGGGCCTCCCAGCCGCTCGCGCCGCGACAACTATGACGAGCCGCCGCGCGCTTCACGCTCGCGCCGCGACGACTATGATGAGCCACGCGGGGGTGGGGCGCGTTCGGGTACGCGTGGCGGGCGCGGTGACGAGGTGGATGATCGCCGGGGATCGCCCAGCCACTCGCGCCGCGACGAGATCGATGAGTCGCCGCGCGCCTCGCGCCCACGCCGCGATGAGATCGATGAGTCGCCACGTGCCCCGCGCCCACGCCGCGATGAGATCGATGAGGCGCGCATGGATCTGCCCCCGCCCCCACGCCGGCGGCGCGCTGAGGAAGACGATCTGCCCAACCGTCGCCCGCCGCGCTCCGAAATCGACGAGTCCCTCATGGATTTGCCGCCACCCCCACGCCGGCGTGGGGACGAGATGGACGACCGGCGGGGACCGCCCAGCCGGCCACGCCGCGATGACGACGGCGAGGCGCGCAACAGCGGGTCGCGCTCGCGCCGCGATGAGATGGATGCACCGCGTGGCAGCCGCCCGCGTGGCGACGACTACGACGATCGGTGGGGCGGGTCGCGCTCACGGCGCGATGAGAGCGACGAGTCGCGCATGATGCCGCCGCCACGCCGCCGCGTTGAGGATGATGAACGACGCGGCTCGCGTTCGCGCCGGGAAGAGTATGACGATGCACCACGCAGCTCGCGTTCGCGCCGCGACGATGATGACGAAGGCCGCCCGCGCCGCTCGTCGCGCTATGATGACGACTATCGCCCGCGCCGCCGGCGTCCCCCACCCTGGGATGATGAGGAGTTGGGGACGAATTTCGGCGAGCGCATGGTCAACCTGCTCACCGGGCGCGGTCGGGCAGTGCGCCCCGGCATGGCGGCTGGCAACCTGCCAGGCGCGCCTGGGGCTGCCGTTCCTGCTGCGCCCGCAACTGAGGAAAAATCCAGCGCGGGCAAGGTGCAGTTGACCATCTTCGGTCTGGTGATTCTGGCATGGCTGCTGGGCGCGGGGTTGGGATATCTCACCAATCGCCCGACTGCCGTTGCGGGACCCAATGTCACCACCAGCACCACGCCCGCCGCCGACAACACCCCACCACCGGCGGCAACCACGCCCACCCCGGCCCCCAAGCCGAGCGCAACAAAAGCGCCCTCGCATTGAACGATGCGGGGCGCGTCGTTTCAGGACATCTTGCACAAAGCATAGAGACCCAGCCCACACAGGCGGCAGGCAAGGCATGCCATCGTCCCTACTTATGGTCGTCAGGTGCCATAGGCGCGGTTTGAAATGCCGGCTTGCGCAATGTCCATGTCTGAGGGATGGCGGGATCAGCTGCTTCGCTGCACACCTGTTATCGCCCATCGGCTTATCCCAGCAGGTGCGAGCGCGCCTGGGCCAGCGCGGCATCCAGCCCGGCGATGTCTGGTCCGCCACCCTGCGCCTGAAATTTTTGCCCGCCGCCCTTGCCGCCGACGAGGGGCAGCGCCGCTTTGAGCGCGGCATTGAGATCCAGCGGCGCATCTTTGGGGCCGGCGAAGGCCAGATGCGCCTTGCCAGCACACGCGCCGCCCAGCAGCGCTACCCCGCCGAGATCCGCAATCTGCCCTGCCAGGGTGCGCAAGGTCTCCATATCACGCTCATCCATACGCCGGCACACGACGGGGCGCTCTGCGACGCTGCCGGCGGGATCAGCAAGGAGTTCCCGCGCTTCATAGGCCAGCAGCTTGCGGCGCAGATCGGTGAGGTCGCGGCGTTGCTCGTCGGTTTGCGCCAGCAGCCGCTCGATCTGCGGCAGCACGTCTTCCGCCCGCGTTTTCAGCGCGGCGACGGCGGCGTTGAGCGTGCTGGTCTTGCGATGATAATCTGCCAGGGCGCGCGCCCCGCAGACGAACTCCACGCGGGTGAGATTGCCGCGCGTCTCGGTGCGCCGCACGCCGATGGCCCCCACGCGCCCGGCGCTTGCCACATGCGTGCCGCCGCAGCCGATGCGATCCCATTCGCCGATGCTCACCACGCGGATGCCGCCCTCGCGATCAGATCCCTTGCGCATCTCCAGTTTCGCCAGTTCCTCGCGGGTGAGGATCTGTGCCGTCACCGGCACGTCATCCCACACGATCGCGTTGGCGGCGTGTTCGGCTTCTTGCAATTGGGCATCAGTGAGATTGGTGCGGTTGATGTCGATGGAGACATACTCCGCGCCCAGATGCCACGACATGGTATCCGCGCCAAAGAGGCGATAAAACGCAGCGGAAATGGTGTGCTGCCCCGTATGCTGCTGCATGTGGTCAAAGCGCCGCTCCCAGGCGATCTCGCCCGCCACCGTGTCACCCACACCGGCGGGCAGCGGCTCCGCCACGATGTGATAGATGATGTCGTCCTTTTCTTGCACGTCGCGCACAGCCACCCCCGCCAGGGTACCCTGGTCGGCGGGCTGACCGCCGCCTTCGGGATAGAACGCGGTCACATCCAGAATGACGGCGGGTTGGCCGCGCCATTCGCTCAGCGCCACCACGCGCGCCTGGAACGCGCGCAGATACGCATCATCGAAATAGAGCCGCTGGGTGGGTGTCAGTTCGGGCATGGCAAGGCATCCTTTGACGAAAAAGGGTGGAATCGTCGTCGCAGATCGTAGTATAAGCGCAAAAAAAGCATGTCGCCACCCCACGTGGAATGTGGAGTGACGACAGGAGAGGAGGGTGGTTATCGATCCCGCCTCGTGCATGTCAGCGGGGGACGGATTTGGCACCGCTGGCGGAGAGCCGTTCACCATCTGCAAGGGCGGCCATGCGCCGCATTCGCAGCGGAAAGGGATCCGCCATCCATTCTGACAAAAATCGGTGACGCGCTCACGCAAGAGCGCGCCAGCGAAGAGACTAGTGGTGCAGGGGCTTGTGGGTGAGGTAGCCGTAGCCACCGAAGCCGTAGCCATAGTCGCAGCAGCTTGAATAGCAGCAGTTGCCGCCATAGCCATAGCCGCCGAAACCATAGCCATAGCCACCAAAGCCATAGCCATAATCGCAGCAGTCGCCGTAGCCGTAGCCGCCGAAGCCATACCCATAGCCGTAGCCATAGTCGCAGCAGCCACCATAGCCATAGCCACCATAGCCGTAACCATAGCCATAGTCGCAGCAGCTATTGCAGCCGCACTGCTGATGGCACCCGCAGCTGTTGTAGTTACAGCAACGGCTCTCACAGCCACAGCGGTCATGACAGCGGCAGTGGTTATCACAACCACAGCGGTCGTGACACCCACAGTTGTTGTTGCAGCCACAATTGCTGCCGCAGCCGGTGTTCCACTTGGGGGCGACCGCGTGCGTGGCAACCGCGTGCGACACGGTGTGCGCGGAAGCTGCGCCAGCACTCACAGTAGCGAAGCCCGCCAACAGGGCGAACGCCGCCACCAATACAAACCGTCCAGCCTTGCTCTGCAAAGATTTCACCTTACATTCCTCCTAAAGGACGTGCTTGTTGAAGTCGTGAGGCTTTCGGCACTGATGAAAGCCTCAAAAATCCCCCGTGACGGGGATAGTGTGTCATGCAGCAAAGAGCGGGTCAAGCCCAGGCGTACAGCATTTCAAAAGTGCAGATACGACTCTTTTTCAGGGAAACATCGGCCATGCGGCACCGCCATGCCGCCCGTCTCTTGTGGAGCGAAGCCTTGTGCAGAGGACGATTGCGATTATGCTTCTCGCGCGATACAGGCAAGAGAGCCTATTGCAATCCGGTGTATTTGCGCCATACATTATGTCTAATGAAATATTTCTGGTTGTAGCTGCATTTGCCAGATTATGTAAACCGGTCCGGCTTATCTGTCAATTCAGGCTGATTTTTTGCTCCAATCAAAGACGCGTTGGCCCGCGATGTGCCTTTTGCACACAGTACAGTATGGAATATGGTGGCCGGCGATTCAGCGGATAAATGAGGAAATGATGCCGGATTTTACATCTCTTTTGCAAGGAGGACGGCTATCTGATGCGGATGCAACGATCTTTCGCAGCAGGAACGACCTTCGCGACGAAATTCCCCGCCGGTGATATGATAAGATGTCTGTGTATCACCGGTTGGAGAGCGAGCGTGACCTGGAAGATCAGCATCGAAGGCGGCAACCTGAGTTTCAGCGCGGCACATTTCATCACCCTGGACGGCACCTATGAGCCGTTACATGGCCACAATTATGCAGTGAGCGCGGAACTGGCAGGCACCGAATTGACTGCCGACAGCTACCTGCTGGATTTCGGCGTCGTCAAGTCGCTGCTGCGCGGGTATATCAGCGAGGTCAATCACCGCTTTCTGCTGCCGCTGCGCAATCCCTTTCTGCGCGTGGTTCGGCAGGACGACGAGTGGGAAATTCACTTGCCCGACGGCGCGCGCTTCATCATGCCCGCCGCCAGCGTGACGGCGCTGAACATTGACAACGCGACAGCCGAGCGACTGGCGGAATATTTTGCCCGCAAGCTGCGAGATGATCTCGCGGCGCTTGGTGCGCGCAACGTGCAAACCCTCGCCATCGGTGTTGCCGAAACGGAAATGCAGACGGCGTATTACACGATGGCGCTTGACATGTAGGCGTGACGTGCTAACCTGCCGGCAATGGCGCGGCGGGTGTATCATCAACGATGTTGAGGAGGACTCAAATCATGGCCATCAGCGATGTGATGACGACTTCATTTTATCAGGGCGTGCTGCGGCAATTCGACACTGCCGCTGAGTTGTTGGGGCTTGACCAGGAATTGCGCGTCATCTTGCGCACCCCCAAGCGCGAGCTGACGGTCAACTTCCCAGTGCGCATGGATGACGGCAGCGTGCGCATGTTCCAGGGCTATCGCGTGCAGCATAACGTCAATTGCGGCCCGGCAAAAGGCGGGATTCGCTATTCCCCAGAGGCATCGCTGGATGAGGTGCGCGCGCTGGCCATGTTGATGACGTGGAAATGCGCCGTGCTGGGCATCCCCTATGGCGGCGCAAAAGGCGGCGTCAACGTAGACCGCCGCGAGCTGTCGAAGGCCGAACTGGAGCGCCTGACGCGACGCTATGCCACCGAGATCTCCGTCCTCATCGGCCCCGACCTCGACATTCCCGCGCCGGATGTTAACACCGATGCGCAGATCATGGCGTGGATTATGGATACGCTGTCGATGCACAGTGGCCATAACGTGCCCGCCGTCGTCACCGGCAAGCCGGTGGTCATTGGCGGCAGCGAAGGGCGCGTCGAGGCGACCGGACGCGGCGTCTTCATTGTGGCGCGCGAGGTCGCCAAGCACCTGAGCCTGCCTTTCGTGGGCGCGAACGTCGTCATCCAGGGCTTCGGCAACGTGGGGTCCGTCACCGCGCGGCTGATGCACGACGCTGGCTGCAAAATCATCGCGCTGAGCGACATCTATGGTGCGATCTATAATCCCAACGGCATCGACGTAAATCTGGCGCTGCAATATGTCAAAGAGCATGGCAAGCTGCTCGGCCTGCCCGGCTCACAGGAGATCACCAACGCGCAATTGCTGGAAACGCCGTGCGACATCCTCATTCCCGCCGCCACCGAGGGCCAGTTGACGCACGCGAACGCCGACCGCATCCAGACGAAGCTGATTGTTGAGGCGGCGAACGGTCCCACCACCCCAGAGGCCGACGTGATCTTCCAGAAGCGCGGCATCCCCGTCGTGCCGGACATTTTGGCGAACGCGGGGGGCGTGACGGTGAGCTATTTCGAGTGGGTGCAGGGCCGCGAGAATTTCTTCTGGTCGGAAAAGCGCGTCAACGAGCAACTGGAAGAGATGATGCAGACGAGCATCGGCCACGTGCTGCACGAAGCCGACACCAAAGCGATCCCGCTGCGCATGGCGGCCTATGCCGTTGCCATTCAGCGCGTCGCTCTGGCGACCGAGATGCGCGGCATCTATCCGTAAGGACGCGGCCCCCTCCCCATCCTGGGAAGAGCGAGGTGGAGATCGTTCGGATCTTTGATCTCTGCCGTTCCGCTGAGCGCGATCTCCCCTCTCCCGCGCTGCTGGAGAGGGGTGGGGTGGGCCGGCATGATGTGAGATTTCTCACCTTTGCAGGGATTTTACAGAAAGATGAGACGCAAAACCATGTTGAGGCTTATTATAGGAGGGAACGGAAACCCGCATACCTGCGGCGATATGTCCCAGTTCCCTTTGACACACATGCAGAAACAGGTGATCAACAGATGAACCGAATCAAAGATTTTTTTGGCGCGTCCCGCACACGGATGACATTGGGCGCGCTGGGCTTGCTGGTCGTGGGAGCGATCCTCGGCGGCGTGGTGGCAACAGCCATCCCCGCGCTGGCGGCCAGCCATAACAACGATGCCACCAACAACACGCTGGTCGCCAACGCCGGCACCACCGGCAGCGGTGTGAACGGCTATTGCACGCTGTATGAGCAGACGCTGGCGAATAACCTGGGCGTCAGCGTCAGCAAGCTGGAAAGTGCCAACGTCTCCGCCATCGACACGGTCATCGATCAATTGGTGAAGGACGGCAAGTTGACCTCCGACAAAGCGGCGAGCCTGAAACAGATGGTGGCAGCCAATGGCTCGAACGTGTGCAGCCACGTCGCGCAGTTCATCAATATGTATCATGGCCGGCACGGTGCCTTTGGTCAGTATGGCGCAGAGTTGAAGCAGATCCGCCAGGATGTGCAAGCGGCTGTCGCCGCCAAGCTGGGCTATGCCAACGCCGCCGCTCTGCGCTCCGCGCTGACCAGCACCGACATCGTGTCTCTGGCGAAGTCGAAGGGCGTAAGCCAGGCGACGCTGAATGCGACCATCCGCGCCACCGTCAAAAGCGATCTGGATAAGCTGGTGAGCAACAAGACGATCACCAGCGCGCAGGAAGCGCAAGCGCTGGCGCTGGTTGACCAGGCCCTGAGCGCGGGCAAATATGGCCTCTTTGGTCTGGGGCACGGCAACGAGCACCCGCAGTTTGGCGCGCCGGGCGTCTGATCATCACACGTTTCATGGCGAATCGGGGAGTGGTCACATCCACTCCCCGACTTTTTAAGTAAATCGACTAACTTTAGCGACAAGAGAAGATGGCATTTTCTAAGCCGGGAGATAACGCAGCAGCAAAACACAAGCAATGACAACTCGTATGAGTGTAATCTCCTGAGAATGAGATGAGATAAAGAAGCGAGTTTAAGCGCTGCCCGTTTCCCTAAATCAATGAAGATTCGCGTCTATGGTTGACCGCTCGTAGGAATACAATTCCTGCTCTCAAAATAGAAGACGGGAATATTCATCTGATGGATGAGCAGTTGGCAGAAGCGAGCATCAGGGATGTGCGCCTGATGTGGTAGAGCAACTACTCTTGCTCCGCAAGGCGGTAGAGTAACTTGCAAGACAGAACGAGAACCCTGCCGAAAAGTAAGGGTATACCAAGGGGCGAAGCAAACTCCCGGTGCAATCTCTCCTGACCAGCTAGGAAGTTGCTCCACATCTTGATAAAACTGGTGGACGAGATTCGCATTGGTGACATGCCATTGTCCTTGTTGTCCCCCATGCTCAACCACAAGTAGGTTATCGGGGCTATTGCTGCCACATCCAGTAAATATCATAGGCGACAAAACTAGAACAAAAAACAAGGTAACAAAAGCAGCACGCATAGCAAAAACCTCCTGAGGTTGGTAAGACACAACAGCATTCGGAGCGGAACCAAATGTTATCGACTCCGAATGCTTAGAAAAGATGACTCAGTAGGGGAACATGGTCCCCGCTGGATCGATGCCTGCATTATCGGTGTCACCAGGGCCGAGGGCATTACTTGCCCAACCTTGCGTCGCTGCCGAGGATAAGACGCTATACGCCTCGTAAACGGCTCCATTGGTGGAGCAGCCACCTCCGCCATACGCCCCGGCAGTTCCGGTGCCCAGATACGCCCCTGTGTAGGCCTCGGTCGTGACCGTGCTGTTGGCCGCATCCATCGCCGCCATGCTGGTTATGCCCGCTTTCCCCGTCCCCGACAGCACCGTGCCATGCCAGGCGGGATTCGACAGTTGCGGCTGATAGAGATATTGCACCGAGGCGGGCTGTGAGGAACAGGAAGTGCCAGCGGGATCAGTGGCGATGATCTGGCTGATGGGCGTGAGGGTATTGCCGGTCAGCACCACTGTGCGTGCGTGCAGTTGGTCGGGTGTGTGGCCGGCAACCAGTGGCACAGAGAGATTGCTCCACGTCGATCCGTTATACAGGTATTCACTCAACGCGTT
>JAJPKG010000464.1 GCA_021323815.1 Pseudomonadota bacterium | reverse complement strand
TTGACCTACAAGATCATGCCAAATGCCGGCACGCTCAGCGCGGGAGCGCAACCGGTGACCATCAACGTCTCCCATATCCACAGCAGTGGGTCAGTCACCATCACATCCCCCAATGCGTCCAATTCGCCGCAAACCATTTCGGTCGCGTGCGGTGCCGCCCCATAGAGCTATGGCCCGTTGCAGCCATGCTCACTCGGCCTCTTTTTCCAACGCGTCAAAGAGCGTTGGCGGGGCGGGAGCACGCGTCGCGCGCTTGCGGCGCGGCTCGGCGGCGCGCATCAGGAAAGGATTCAGCGTGCCTTCTTCGGTGGTGGGGGTGAGACCGGCCTCGTGGAGGAAGCGCGAGGGAGTGGCTTCCGCACCGCGATAGCGCAGCAACGTGGAAAGGAAAAGCTGCTGCTGGGCGCGGGTAAAGGCAACATACGCCAGACGACGCTCTTCGGGGATGCCACTGGGCGCGGCGAGATCTTCTTTTTCGTTGAGCGTGTAGGATCGTTTGTGGGGGAAAATGCCTTCGACCATCCCCATGACAAAGACGATCTTCTGCTCCAGACCCTTGCTTTTGTGAACCGTCAGCAGTGCCACGCAGTCGCGCTTATTTTTGCTCGCGTCTTCCGCTTGCTCTTTCAGTTGCGCCATCGCCTGCAAGAAATGGCGGATGGTGTGATGCTTCGCGGCGATCTGTTGCAGTTCGTCCAGTTCGTCGAAGCGCGCTTCCACGCGCGTTTCATCGCTTGAACGGGGTGACTCTTCCTCGTCGCCGGGTTCATCGCTGTGACGCGTGTCGCGGTGGCGCAGGTGCGCGTCATAAGCCAGCAACCGCAGGTGCTTGATGGCCGCTTCCGGACGATTGTGACACGTCTCGGCGACAGCGCGGATCAAGCTCACGAAATCTTTCATCGCCAACTGATGTTCCGCCGGAACGACATAGCCGTGTTCCGCCACGAATTGCAGCAGCGGCTGCCCGCCGGATGCCGCCGAGATGGCGGCATAGAGCGCGGGGGTGAAGCGGTGTGACGCTTTGCCGGTGCGCGCGGCGAACGCCTGCGAGGGAATGTGCGCCACAGCGCGAAACGCCGCATTTTGCTCACCGGTGACGATGGCGCTGAAGACCTCTTCTCGGCGCGGCGGGTTCGGCCCCTGCTGTGCCGCCAGAAATTCCTGGTGCAGCCGCATGCCGTCCACCAGCGCCAGGAAAGCCAGCATGTCGCGCGTGGTCTTGCGCTTGAAAAACGACGATCCCCCCAGCGTGCGATAGGGAATCTGGTTGCGCGCCAGCACAATCTCCAGCGATGCCAGGTGATGATTCGTGCGTGAGAGCACGAAGATATCCCGATAGGAGAGATCCTCATATCGCTCCCTCGCTTCACGCACCAAAGTAGCGATGCGCTGCGCGATCCCTTCCGCCTCGCGCTCCTGATCCTCATAGGCCGTCACCACCACTGGCGGGCCGTCGGGGCGCGTGGGACGCAAGATCTTCTCGAAGCCGGGCGTGATGGGATTATGGCTGATCAAGGCGTTTGCCGCGTCCAAAATCTGCGGTGTGGAACGATAATTGTGCTCGATGCGATAGATTTTGCCGTTCGGATACATCCGCTTGAATGATAAGATCGAGGCTTCCGGGCTGGCCCCCCGGAACTGATAGATTGCTTGATCGGGATCCCCGACCACCACCACATTGTGCTTCGGCGCGGCCAAATGTTGGATGAGCGTGTATTGCGAGGGATTGGTGTCTTGCGTCTCGTCCACTTGCAGATAATGAAAGCGTCCCTGCCACTGCTTGCGATACGCCGGGCTGCCTTCCAACAGCCGCAGGGGAATGTAGATGAGATCGGCCAGATCATAGAGCTTTTGCTTTTTCTTGGTCGCTTCATATTCGATGAAAAAATCCTGGAAGCGCCGGGGCAGATCGTCGCTGAGGATGTATTCTTCGCGGAAGAAATCCGCCGAGGCTTCGGGGGCGATGACAGCTTCTTTAGCGCGATCCACCGCCGCCAGCACGTCGGCAACGGGAATATTCCAGTTCAGGCCACGCGTGCCGTTGCTGCGCCGGTTGCGCAAGATGTCTTCAGCCAGCCATTGGCGCGGATCACCGCTGAGGATCTGCTGGTTGAGTTGTTGTGGTGCCCAGCCCAGCTTCTCGCGCAACATCAGATGCCCCAGCCCGTGAAAGGTGGTGACGTGCAGTCCTTTGAGATCTTTGGCGGCCTTGCCATAGGCTTTCAGCGCGTGCATGGCGCGCTTCTTCATCTCCTCGGCGGCGGCGCGGGTGAAGGTGACGCACAGAATCTTTTCCGGCGCAATGCCTTCCTCGGCGATGAGCCGCACCAATCGTTGCACCAGAATGGCCGTCTTGCCCGTACCCGCCGCCGCGATGAATGCCGCCGGCCCATCGGTGTGCGCGATGGCTGCCGCTTGCTGCGGGTTGGCGGTGAAGAGCGATGCGGGCTGCTTAGGCTTGAATGGCTTGCGAGCGGGGGTCAAGGAGGCCATGTCTTCTCGTCACTTCCTGGCAATGCAAAACCGTCAACAGTCTTGTACTATAGCATCCGGCGAGCGTTTATCCCAAATGATGCCCCAAATGTTCTAGATGTTGGGTGAGACAAGTGGCATATCCTGGCTGTTTGTACTGATGAAGGAGGCTCGTCGTCTCGGAGGTAGCATGGATTCATGTGCTATGATATCCATCAAGATTGGAAAAGCAAGGAGATAGGGAAACCGTTGCAAGGAGCCAACCGACACATAGTATCAATTCACTGCAAAGCAATTATCCTCTTGTTCTGTATCGGATTGCTGATCATCCAAGCTGGCTGCGCTACTAGCAGAACACACTCAATCGCTCTTTCTCCGGTGAGGATAGGTTCCCCTACGGTCCAATCCCCAAATCCTCACTTAGCTGCAGCTATCAAGCGCTATATCGCATCAATGACGCTGGAACAGCGGGTTGGCCAGTTATTCGTGCTCCAATTTACCACCGCCGACTATACTGCTGAATCGACAACTATGATCCGCCGTTTTCAACCTGGTGGCGTCATCCTTTATCAATTTGAGATGTCCACCATCCAGCAAACCCGCACTTTGGTCAAAAACATGCAGGACGATGCCATCATTCCCCTGTTAGTGTGTTCCGATGTTGAAGGCGGCGCGATTGATAATCTTGCGACCATGTATCCCGATGGCCGGCCCAATGCGACTCAGATGGGGCGAACGGGTGATGTGGAGTATATCTATCAGCAAGGTGAGCAAACGGCACATGATATGAAAAGCGTCGGGCTGAATGTGAATCTGGCACCTGATGTGGATGTGATGACAGCCAATGGGCCGGATCAAATCAATCGCACCTTCAGCACCGATCCGCGTCTCGTGACCCAGTATGCAACCGCCTATCTTGATGGTCTGGAAGATGGCGGTGTTATTGGCACCTTAAAGCATTATCCGGGCTTAGGAGGAGCCACAAGCGATGCACATCTGGGATTGCCCGTCATCAATCATACTATCGAGCAAATCGAACAGGTTGATCTTGCCCCGTATCGAGCGATCCTGGGTTCTTCCCATCGGTCAACATTGATTATGACGACGGATCTGTTAATGCCGGCGCTCGATCCGCTCAATCCTGCGGAAGTATCGCCTACTATTATTGGTCGCTTGCGTCACGAATTGCATTTCGATGGCGTTATCATGACTGACGCCTTGTATATGTATGGGATCGCTGCTCGTTACTCAATGAATGAAGCGGCGATTAGAGCACTGATTGCCGGAGATGATCTCTTGCTAGGACCATTTACCATTGACTCAACGCAATCGATGCTGGCTGCCATCATGCAGGCTATCAAGAGTGGGCAACTGACTCAGCAACGCATTGATGAGTCAGTGTATCGGATTCTGATGCTGAAAGCCGCCTGGGGAATGTGGCATCT
>JAJPKG010000471.1 GCA_021323815.1 Pseudomonadota bacterium | reverse complement strand
CGCCAAAGCGAGCGCCGCGCTCAAGGCCAAGCAGTAAGCGATTCGGCGTATGTCGCCTTTTGCCCAGCATATCACCAGCCCGCATAATCCCAGGGTCGGCTTCTTGCGGTCCTTGCACACCAGCAAGGGCCGTCGTGTCGCGCAGGCGTTTTTAGTGGAAGGGCCACACCTGATCGAAGAAGCAGCCAAAGCACACATCCGACCCGATCTGGTGCTGGCAGACCCCGACGCGCTGGCCGGCTCGCCGTTGCTGGGCGAGATCGCGCTCTGGGCGGAAGACGGCGTGGAAGTCATCAGCGCCACTCCAGCGGTGCTGGAGCGCGCCTGCGATGCCCAGACGCCACAGGGCATTGTGGCTGTCATCCCCTTTGACCGCGTTGCGCCTGTGCGCCTGGCCGGCCAGCGGCGTGGTCGCATGCGTCCCCTGGTGCTGATCCTCGACGACCTGAGCGATCCAGGAAACGCCGGCACCATCTTGCGCTCGGCCCTGGCGGCGGATGTGGATGCTGTGCTGCTGACGCCGAACTGCGTGGATGTCTTTGCCCCCAAAGTGGTGCGCGCGGCCAGCGGCGCGCATTTTCATCTGCCTCTGCATCCCGAACAGAGCTGGGATGCCATCAAAGCCTTTCTGGCCGGCGCGCCGCGCATGCACCAGGTGTTGGTTGCTGACGCCGCCGCCGACACGGATTATACCGCCATCGACTATACCCAGCGGACGGCCATAATTATCGGCAACGAAGCGCATGGCCCGTCCGCTGCCGCCAGAGCCTTAGCCACGCGCCACATCCGCATCCCCATGTATAATCGCGTGGAATCGCTCAACGCCGGCATCGCCGCCAGCATCATCCTCTTTGAGGGCGTGCGCCAGCGCCGGGCGCGCGAAGAGGCGAAGAAGCAGTAGCGCATCCGCCGGCTCGCTTCAGCAAACCGATAGAGAATGCTGGTACTTTTGGCACACAAGGCATGGTCCGAACATTGCTGCGGCGTATGATGAGGGCGAACCCACATTCCTCAGGAGGCACTGCGCGCTGGTGCTATGGATCTTTATCGAGCGCATTCCACCCTTTTCGGCGATGTTGGCGATGTCTATGACGGCACGCTGGAACATGCCCGCGCGGTGATCATCCCTGCGCCGCTGGAATATTCCGTTTGCTATGGCACAGGGACGGCGCAAGGGCCGGCGGCGATTCTGGCGGCCTCAACCCAGATGGATCTCTATGACGAAGAGACGGACACCGTTCCGGCGGAACACGGCATCAGCACCCTGGCTATGCTGGATTTTGACGGGCTGACCCACGCTGAGGCGCTGGAACGCGTGCAGCAGGCAGTGGCGCAGGTGGTGGCCCATGGGCAGCTGCCCATGACGCTGGGAGGCGAGCATTCGCTGACCGCGCCGTGCGTGCGCGCCGTGCAGGCAGCGCATGATGCTCCGCTGGGGGTGGTGCAATTCGACGCGCATGCCGACCTGCGCGATGACTATGAGGGATCGCCACTGAGCCATGCATGCGCCATGCGCCGCGTGCTGGAAATCCCCCATGTGGCCTTGCTGGAAGTGGGCATCCGCAGCATCAGCGAGGGGGAAATCGCTGAACTGAAGGCCGGCACGATCGCGGCGAAGATTCTGTGGGCGCACCACCTGGCGACCGGCAAAGCGGATTTCGCCGCCGCGCTGGCTGAATTGCCGGAGCGCGTCTATATCACCATTGATGTCGATGGCTTCGATCCAGGGATCATGCCTGCGACGGGGACGCCGGACCCCGGCGGCCTGGGCTGGTATGGCGTGATGGGCATGCTGCGGCTGATTGCCGCGACAAAACAGGTGGTGGGATGCGACATCGTGGAGCTGGCACCCATCCCCGGCCTGCACGCGCCGGATTTTCTGGTGGCCAAGCTGGCCTATCGCCTGCTGGGCGCGATTTTTCAGGGAAGGAACGGACCGCACGCATGATTGTCGCGCCGCAGACGCCCTGGCAGCGTCTGGCCCCCCACCATCGCCCGTTGTTGCTGCTTGCGATGACGCTGATCTCCATCAGCGGCCTGGTCACAGGTCTGGCGCTGCGCCCGCTGGTGTTGAACTGGAGCAAGCACAGCATTACCGCAAATCGCACGGTCTCAACCACATCAACAGCTCCGCAAGGGACTACATCACCGGTGAATTCCGCCACGACTCCCGGTTACTTTTCGGCGATCATGTGCGCCCCGGCGGTTGCGCAGCCCGGCGGCTCTTTCACCCTGACGGCGTATGCCGCAGTGGGTAAGCTCAGCGACCATCCGCCATGCCAGATCACTGCCACGATGAAGGCGGCCAGCGGCGTGAATATGAGCATCTCATTTGCCGCCGCTTCCGGCATCCCCGCGCCTGCCCCCCAGACAACCGGCACGGACGGCACCGTGACCTGGACGGTGCCGATACCCTCAACGACGCGCCCAGGCAGCTATCGTGTTTCACTGCGCGCTACATGGGGCACGTTTGCGGCGAACTGGCTCATCTTCGCTACGGTAGCAGCGTGACATCCTATCCCGCCGCCCAGATCTCGCACAGGCCATCGTTGCGGGCGATGGCGAGCGTGGGCTTGCCGCCGCTGGCGGCGAAGCTGAGCGCGGCGACAGGCGCGGCGAGATCCCACGTCTGGATGCGCTGGCCGGTTGCGGTGGCCCACAATTCCACGCGGCGCTGGTCGGGCGGGGCCAGGGCCAGCAGCGCGCCGTCGGGGGAAAGCAGCATGCGCGCTTCAGGCGCGACGGGGCCGGTGGGCAGTGTGATGTGCTGGCTGGTGTGCAGGTTATACAGGCGAATCTCACGTCCCTCGAACTGCGTGGCAAAGATCGCGGCAGTGGCCGAGACCGCAACGGGATACCACAGCGCGCGGGCGGGGATGACGATGCTGCCCTGGCGCTGCGGAACATTGGTCCCCAGCCGCCCGCGCTGACGCAAATTCCACAGGTGAACGATGCTGGCATTGCTGATGTTGGCTGAGGCGGGGCCGGTGGAAAAGGTCAGCAGCGCCTCGCCATCCCATGACAAGGCGCGCAGGTGAATGCGCCAGCCGCGCCCGTCGCGCCCCTGTGGGGGGGCAGGTTCGTCGCAGCGCAACGGCACCGCCCAGGCTGGCGCGACTGCCCCGGCGAGCGGGCGCGTCCAGATGTCGGTTGCCAGACGGCCTTGTTCGGCCCAATGAAAAGGATCGCCTTCCGCCAGCGCCAGGGGAGCGGCGGGCAGTGCCATGCGCACCATCGGCGGCGCGTCCAGCAAGATGCCGTCCATTGCGCCGCTGGGGCCGCTGAAGGCCGCCGACCAGAGCATCTGCCCCGATTGGCATTCCCAAACGTGCGTGCCCAGGTTCAATCCCCAGGCCAGCGCCAGCGCCCCAGAAGGCGAAAGGCGAATCTCTTGCAACACGCCGGCACGCGCAGAACTCAGGGCGGCGCGCAATTGCAGCAACGTCACGCGCTGCGCCGAGGCCAGGTGCCAGATCTCCACGCGCCCATCGCTGAAGCCGAGGCCCAGCAGCGTATCGCCCTGCGCGAAGGCCAGCGCGGAAAGCGCGCGATCGCGCGTATCGATCTGTCGATAGAGTTGCAGCGGCCCCTCGGCGCGTGTAATGGTGGAAGCGGCGGTGGGCGCAGTCGGCGGAGCAGAGCGGCGCGAGGCAGGGCGCGAGGGCGTGGCGCTGTGGTGGGCTACGCCGGCCCCCAGGCGTTTGAGATCATATTCGCGCCGTCGTTCGGGATCGCTGAGCACGCGATACGCAGCATTGATGCGCTTCATCGGCTCCGCGCCGGCATCGCCCGCCACGTCGGGATGATATTCCCGCGCCAGCCGGCGATATGCCTGGCGAATCGTCTCTTCATCGGCAGCCGGCGAGACGGCGAGAATCGCATAATAGTCCGGCTCATTGCCATTCGCTGAATATGCCACACATAGCTCCCTGAGCGCGCTGCTTCCTTTCGTCCTACTCTGCATTATATAGTATGCAACGAGACGACAAGGGACGGCTATGAAACGGTCCACACTCGTTTCACGGCAACGCGATATCCAGTTGATGCACCAGTGTCAGCATGGGATCGCCAGCGGCAAGCTGCTGCGGGCCGAGAATGGAGATATCCGCCACGAACTGGCCCTTGTGCAAGATGGTGCCGTCGCTCAGCTTGAAGGTGAACGTCAGGCGATCGTGCGGCCCGGTGGTCGGACGTTGCGCCGTCACCGAGAGCGATCCTTCGCTCAGGCCGCCTTCCACCGGAATAGGCAGCGCCAGGCGATGCACCGGCAGATAAAAGGCATCAGCGGGCGTGGCTTCCACTTCAACGAAAGCCATCGGGCGCTGCTGCGACGAAGCATTGTCCGCTTTTTTTGCCGCGCGCACTTGCAAGCGCACCAGGATCGAATAGCTGTTTTGCGCATACATGTGGCGCGGGACAACGACGGTGCCGATGGCAACCGAGGGCGCGGCGGGGGACGACGGCTGCAAGATCTGCCGGATGCGGTCCATTAGCGGGCGCGAAGGTGTCTTGGAAAGCGGCGTCGTGATGGGCGCGTGCGTCGGCGCAAAGGACGATCCCGGCTGAACCTGTGCCGCTGCGCTGGAAGATGCCGGCGCGTCGGGGTGCGCCGTGATCACCTGCTCAGGCGGCGGCGTTTCATGGGCCGCGCTCAGGGCGGCAGCGCCACCCAGCGCAGATGCGATGATCTCAGCATCCGTCGCCTGAGCGTACCCTGGCAAGGGATGATGCCCATTGTCCTGGGGTGCGGCTGGCGCGGCCTCCGAGGTTTGTGGGCCGGGGGAAACCGGCGTAAATGCCTCGGTTGAGCCGGCAGCGACATCCGGCGAAGTGGATGGCGTTCCAGCACTGAGCGGTTGCGTATTCGGCTGGCGGGGCGGCGCGCTGAAATTCAGCCAATCGCTGTCGTCATCATGCGGCATGCCGGCGTTGGCGTTCGACACAGCGGCGGCGTCTTGGCTCAGCGCGCCGGTGTTGGTCGGCGTTTCAGCATTGTTGCCCGGCTGGGCGGCGGCTTCCTTCTGGCGCGCGCGTTCTTCGTGTTGCGTCCACAACGCGGCACCGACCACGCCGACTGTGCCGGCAGCGGCGATAGTTCCCCAGGGCGGCGCTCCGCCGGATTGTTTGGCTGTCGGCGTCTCCGCGCTTCCGGCTGCTGCCGGCGGTGTGGCGATTGCGGTTGTTTCCGGCGGTGCGCCAGGCGGCAACATGGTGTCGGTCAGCGTGCTGGCGGGAATAACATCTTCATCCTGCAACGGGGCCGGCTGAGGGATCTCGCCGGGCATCATCGCCTGCACGTCATCCAACCCCTGCGCGGGTTGCGCGAAAGGTGGCATCGGCGCCAGGTTATCCAGCACATCGTGCGAGACGGTGCCCCAGAGCGCGTTGGGAATGTCTTCCCCTGCGGGGGCGATGCCGAGTTCGGTGCGCTGCGGCGTAGATTCCGCTTCACCGGCTGCTGGCATCTGCTCATGCGTGCTTGCGACCGGCTTCGGCTCATCTGCCGGCTCATTCTGGAATGGGAAGGCGATCGCCGGCGCGACCTCGGCGGCGTGCAAGCCGACATCGGGCGCGTAGGCGAAATCAGGCTCATTCGGCTGCGCGGTGGTTTGCGCAGCGGGCGTGCTTTCTGCCTGCTGTTCGGCATGCGCTTCGTTGTTCGCCGGTGTCGTTGCCTCCGCAACTCCGCCAGCGGGCTGAGACTGCGCTGATGCCACCTCTGCGGATGCTGCTGGTTCCGGCTCCGCCTGTAAGGGGACCGAGGGTCGCAGCGAAGAGAAGCGCCCACTCTCGATGGCGGCAATGATGGCCGCACCGCTGGCAGCGGCGGCGAGGGGGATCACCGGCGTCGCCGTACCGGGTGACGGCTCGCCTGCATGCGCGTGTTCCTGCTCCGCAGAGGCAGGCTCGTGGGCGACGGCCTGCGCGCTTTGCGGGGCTGCATCTGCAACAGATGAGGCAGGCTGCGCGCTTGCGTCAGGGATCTGATGTTCCTGTGCCGGCGCGTTGTCGCTGCGCGACAGAGCATCTGCGCTGGCAGCATCAGCAGGTTGCGGAGCGGCGGGGGCGACCGGCTCAGCAGCGCGGCGACCAAAGATGGCAAATGCCCCCTCGATGGAGGGCACGATCCCAGGCACGCTATAACGCGGCGCTGCTGTCTGTTGTGGCGCGGCATGCGCTCCGGCGCTTTCAGCGGGCGGCGCGACATGCTCTGCTGCGCTATCGCCGCTCGTATGGCGCGCGGCATCCCCACCGGGCGCGTTGCCTGCCGGCTCGTCGATGGGTTCAGAAGCGGTCCGGCTGTTCGTTTCGGCGTCAGAAACAGCCGGCATGGCGAGGCCACTCGCCTGAGCGCCGGATTCAGCAGCGGGCGTGACCGCGCCAACCGACGAGTGCTTTTCATCGCCGGCGAGCGGCGTTTGGGAAGGCGTTGCGTCTGCCTGCGCGGCATGCTCAGCAGCACTGGTTTCGCTTGGGGCAGCGTCGCTTGCCGGCGTGGCAGGCGTCTTCAACCAGGGCGGCAGCGCTTCACCGCGCGCGGCAGCTTCAGCAACGACGGCATTACGCAGGGCATCTCGCGGCGTGGCCAGCGTCGCCGGTTCTTCGTGCAACGGCTGCGCGGGCATGCCGGGAAAAAGGGAAGCCGTTTCCTGGGGTGTCGGCGCGGCCATCGCGGCCAGCAGCGCGCCATGAAACGCCGCCACATCCGACCAGCGCGCCGCCGGATCGCTTGACAGGCCGCGCCGCACCACATCGATCAACGGGCGCGGCAGGGATGGCTGAACCGTTTCCAGCGCGGTATCGGCGGCGGGATCTCCCCCGCTCCATGCCTGGCGCGTCAGCAGCAGGTGTAGCGTCGCCGCCAGGGAATAGACATCCGAGCGGGCGTCGCACTGCCCCTGGCGCAGTTCGGGGGCGACGGCCCCAGCGGGCAGATCGGCGGCCACCTGCGCGGGCGTCAGCAAGCCCAGCGGAATCTCAAAGCTCAACGGTTGCGCGCGATCTTCCGCTGTCACAAACAGCGCTCCTCCGCTGAGATCGCCCAGATGCCAGGTCGGCAGCGCGGAGGCCAGAAATTCCAGCATCTCCGATGCCTGCGAGATCCAGCGGGCGGCGGCAGCAGGCGGGATGGGCGTGGTGCGCTCGGCCATGATGTGTTCGATGGTCTGACCGCCGGCGAAGGTCAGCGCGGCGAAAACGGTATCTTGCTCAACAAAGACCACCTGAAACGCCATCAGCGAATGATGATCAAGCTGTACCAGCGGCGCGGCGCGTTCCAGCGCGGCAGAAACCGTCGCGTCGTCACTGGGGAGATATTCCACGATGCTCGCCGCGCGGTTGCGGTTGAGATCCCACGCGCGATAGATGGCGCGGTGCGGCGTGCGCGTCAACACGAGATCGATGCGATAGCGCCCTTGATATAATATGGTTCCTGGAGCGATCTTGCCTACTTCGCGCGTATCCATAAGTTTTATCTATCCTTCGTTGATGGTCATGTCACGAAATGGCGCGCAACGCATCCCGCGTGGCACACTGCTACATTTTATCTCTCAGCAGGGGCTAATGGCAACCGCATCCCATCTTTGGCAGTGCCGGTTTCAAGCGAACATCTTTCCCCCCCTCTCCATCTCTGCGGGAATCAGGTGGCATATCTTGCCTAAGACGTTCTATACTTTATGAAGTGAAGTGGGATGTACCCCCATTCCGCCCTTTCATCGTCCAAACAGAAGGAGTAGGCGATTTCAGCATGAAACTGGGCTTGCAAGTTAACAATTTCACGTGGCCGGGCGGCGCGGCAACGTTGGGTGCGGATCTCATCCGCATCGCGCAGGACGCCGAGGAAGCCGGCTTCGATAGTTTTTGGGTCATGGACCATTTCTTCCAGCTTGGCGAGGTGCGCAACGGCGTCACCGACCAGCCCATGCTGGAAGCGTACACTACGCTGGGCTTCGTTGCGGGCGTGACTAGCAAGATGAAGCTGGGCACAATGGTGACGGGCGTGACATATCGTTACCCTGCGATTCTGGTGAAAGAAGTCACGACACTGGACGTGCTTTCCGGCGGGCGGGCCTATCTGGGCATCGGCGCGGCGTGGTTCGAGGAAGAGCATCGCTCGCTGGGCGTGCCGTTTCCCCCCGTCAAAGAGCGCTTCGAGCGCCTGGAAGAAGCTTTGCAGATCGCCCACCAGATGTGGCAGGACCAGGGCGTTTTTGACCAGGCCAAACCCTATGAGGGCAAGCACAACCATCTGACGCGCACCCTCAACGTGCCGCAATCTTTGCAGCGCCCACACCCGCCCATCCTCATCGGCGGCACCGGCGAGCAAAAGACGCTGCGCATGGTGGCACAATATGGCGACGCCTGCAACCTCTTTGCGCGCCTGGGCGACGATCAACTCAAGCACAAGCTGGAAGTGCTGCAAGAGCATTGCGCCAAATTCAACCGGCCCTATTCCGACATCGAAAAAACCTCGCTCGACTCGATCACTCTCTCGCGTGACGGCGGCAATGGCACGCTGACGCCCCAGCAGGCGCTGGAACAGTTCAAGAAACTGGCCGATCTGGGCTTCGACCACGCGCTGGTCAGCTTCCGCAACGTCTCGCAGCCGGGAGCCTTTGAGCTGTGGGCTGGGATCGCCCCACAGATCCATAAGATTCCCGTTGCCGGTCGGTAAAGAAGAAAAGACGAGAACGCGAAGGTCGCGAAGGAAACGAAAAGGCACGAAGGTTGGGAAGAGACGAAGCAATGCCACCAGTTTCGCGCGGGGTTGCAGACGGGCTTCTCATGAACAACAATATATCCTCATGATCTTCGTGTATCTTCGCCATCTTCGCGCCCTTCGCGTTCCCTTCCTATCCTAAGAGGAGTTTTTTTCGATGGCACAGCTTGATGAGAAAGCGCGAGCGTTTCTGTCGGAGCGGCGTTTCGCCGTGCTGGCAACACATAACGCCGATGGCAGCATCCAGCAGACGGTGATGTGGTACGATCTGGATGGCGACGACATCCTCATGAATACCGCCGCTGGGCGCGTGAAAGAGGGCAATCTGCGGCGCGATCCGCGCGTTTCGGTGTGCGTGGAAGACGGCTATCGCTTTGTTACGGTCAGTGGCACCGTGCAGCTTGACGACGATCAGGCAGCAGCCCAAGAGGTCATTCGCCGCCTGGCGTTGCGGTACAGCGACAACCCCGAAAACATCGATGCCGAGACGGAGCAGTTTCGCAAGCAGCGGCGCGTCACCATTCGTCTGAAACCGGACCGCATTATCACGCGCCTGTGATAGACTGAGACGAGAAAAGGACGGAACGCGAAAAACGCGAAGATCGGAAAGAAACGCGAAGTTTTTTGATTGACTGCCGGTGAATGGAGCGAAGATGCGATGAACAGACCATCTTGCTCTGCACGCTCTCCCTCATGCCTTCGCGTCTCTTCGTCCCTTTCGCAGCCTTCGCGTTCCCGTCTTGATGATGAGGGTAGTATCTATGTGGGCGGCATTGGCTGGCGGCGTGGGCGGCGCGAAGCTGGCGCGCGGGCTGGCGGCAATCACGCCTGAGGTGATCGATGAGTTGCGCGTCATCGTCAACACCGGGGATGATTTCCGGCTGCACGGGCTATACATCTCGCCGGATATCGACACGGTGGTCTATACGCTGGCGGGCATCGCCAACCCAGAGACGGGCTGGGGCATCGCGGGCGACACCGCCAACACGCTGGAACAATTGCGCCGGCTCGGCGCGGATGCCTGGTTCTGGCTGGGCGACCGCGATCTGGCGACGCATATCCTGCGCACCGAATGGCTGAGCAATGGCGGCAAGCTGAGCGAATTCACCGAGCACATCGCCCGCGCGCTGGGCATTCCCGCTGCCGTCCAGGTGTTGCCCATGACGGATGCGCCGGTCGCCACCGAGATCCTCACCCCCGGCGGTTGGCTGGCGTTTCAGGATTACTTTGTGCGCCGTCGCCATGCCGACGAGGTGCGCGACGTGCGTTTCGCCGGCGCGGATGACGCTGCGCCGCTGCCACAGGCGCTGGCGACCCTGCGCCAGGCGGATGTCGTCGTCTTTTGCCCGTCGAACCCCATCGTCAGCATCGGACCCATTCTCGCGTTGCGCGGGGTGCGGCAGGCCATCGAACATCGCGGTGCCTCGGATGGTTCGCGCTGCTGCCGTGTCGCCGTCAGCCCGATTATCGGCGGTCAGGCGCTGAAAGGTCCGGCGGATGTGATGCTGCGCGGGCTGGGCCATGAGGTGTCCGCGCTGGGCGTCGCCCAACTGTATGCCGGCCTCATCGACATCTTCGTTCTGGATGAAACCGACGCCGCGCTGGCTCCGCAGGTTGCTGCATTGGGGATCCGTCCGGTCGTTGCCAACACCATCATGTGCGCGCCGCAAGATAGCCGCGCCCTCGCGCTGGCCATCGCTCAGGCGATCTCAAAGTGACGAGCAGCCGGCCAAAAAAGACGAGCAACCAGCATCCAAAGGATCATTCATGGAAAGCCTTTTCGAGGCAATCGTTCAGGTGATCGCGTCCATCTTCGAGATCGTGTTTGGGAAGTTGATCGACAAGCGACGTGAGAAAAAACGCACCGACATGACAAATCGGGCGAGCGATGAAAAGCAGTGGTTATAGGGAACCTGGCAATCAATAAGGGCGATGGCATGCCGCGCCCATTATGATGAGGCGGATGATGAGTGGTGATACTCTGATAGCGGTGCTTCCCCTGCGGGGATTGGCTGACGGCAAAAGCCGCTTGCGCGACATCATGCCTGACCGCGTGCGGCGGGCTGTGGTGCTGTCGTTGCTGGAACGGACCGCCCGCGCCGTGCTGGATTCGGGCACAGCCAAAACGGTGCTGGCGATTTCACCGGAGCACGAGGTGCTGGGCTGGGCCGAACGGCTGGGCTTGACGCCGTTGCAGCAAGCGAATGCTGGATTGAACGAGGCGCTGACGCAAGCAACAATTTGGGCACGCGAGCGCAATTTTACATCACTGCTCGCCTTGCAAGCCGATCTGCCGCTGATCACGGCGGAAGACGTGCGGGCGCTGGTGAATACACTCGATTTCCCCCCCTCTTCGCCCTCGCTGGGAAAGGGGCCGGGGAGTGGGGCCATGATCGTGGTGGGCGACCGGCATAACCTGGGAACAACGGCGCTGCTGCTGCGCCCGCTCGACACCATGCCCTTTCATTTCGGCGACCAGAGCTTCACGCGCCATCTGGTGGCGGGCGAGGCGCGTGGGCTGCGCACCCAGGCCTATGCGTCGCGCGCGCTCGGCTTCGACCTCGACACCCCAACGGATGTTGCCGCCCTGGCGGCATGGCATCCCCTGGCGTTCGTGGAACTGTGCCGCGCCGTTGGGCGCTGGCTGCCGCAGATTCCGCAATCTACCACGCCGGCACCCCCACGCCCGGCAGAGGAGCAGATCCTGTGACCACTCCCGCGTATGTGCAGATCATCGGCCTGCCCGACATGCCAGAGGTGCGTCAGGGCGATGACCTGGCAGAGATCATTTTGGCTGCCGCCGCCACCACGCCCGTGGAGTCTGGTGACATCCTGGTGGTGACGCAAAAGATCGTCTCGAAATCCGAAGGGCGGCTGGTAGATCTCGCCACCGTCGAACCGAGCGCGCTGGCGCGGGAATTCGCCGGGCGCTGGGGCAAAGATCCGCGCCAGGTGGAAGTGGTGCTGCGCGAGAGCCGGCGCATTGTGCGCATGGAGCGCGGCATCTTGATCTGCGAGACGCGGCATGGTTTCATCTGCGCTAACGCGGGGGTGGACGCCTCGAACGTTCCCGGCGCGGATGTTGTCTGCCTGCTGCCGGTTGATCCCGATGCCTCGGCGCAACGGCTGCATGACGCATTAGCCCAGCGCCTCGGCTTTCCCGTGCCGGTCATCATCTCGGATAGCTTTGGGCGACCCTGGCGCAACGGCATCACCAACATCGCCATCGGTGTCGCCGGCATGGCTCCGCTGGCGGACTATCGCGGCCAGTTGGACACCGAGGGGCGCGAGATGCATGTCACGGTGTTGGCCGTTGCCGATGAGCTTGCCGCCGCCGCCGAACTGGTTCACGGCAAGCTGCGCCGCTGCCCCGTCGCCCTCATCCGCGGCTATCCGTGGGAAGCCGCCCCTGGCCGCGCCGCCGAACTGGTGATGGACCCTGAACGCAACCTGTTTCGCTGAACGTAGGGGCGCGGTATGTCGCACCCGCTTAGGGGATGCGCGTCAGAATGACGACCGGGATCTGGCGCGGCGTCTTTTTCGGATATTCCGCGAAGCCGGGCATCTGCGCGGCGTGCTGGGCATTTTCGCGGCCTTCGTGTTTCCGCGCCTCACGCTGTTTTGGGCAGGAAGCGTTTCAGGAAGCTGAGCCGGCCCAGTTTGTCGGTCACTTTGGCGAAATCTGCCGCGCTGACCAGCCGCAGTTGGGTGAGGATGCCCACGAAGATCAGCAGCGCCAGCGCGCGGATGCCCAGTTGCGCAATGTGGCTGCCGGGCAGCAGATGGCGCGATTCCAGCGCATAGGGCGCGAGCAGCAGCACCCCGCCGGCCAGCGAGATGACGTGCTGGCGCAGCGGCACGCTGACGTGATAGCGCAGGCCGACGGCGGTGAGCGTGGTGATATACAGCACGCCCAGCGAGATGGCGTTGGCATAGGCGATGCCCACCAGCCCATATTGCGCCACCAGCGGGCCATAGAGGCCGATGCGGATGCTCACCGAGAGGATATTCAGGATCAGGTTCAGCCAGATGTCTTCGTGCGCGGTGATCAACGCCGTGCTGGGCACGTAAGCTGCCGAGGCGAACACGGTGTACATCAGCGAGAAGACGATCATCAGCGGCAGCGACGCCTGGCCATATTTCTTGCCGAAGAGTTGCAAGATCTCCGGCGCGAAAAGGCCCGTTGCCAGGCTCACCAGCCCCACCATGACGCCGGTAATGGCGCTGTAACGCTGATAGGCGCTTTTGAGCGTCGCAAAGTCGCGCCGCGCCACCAGATTCGTGAAGAATGGATACATCGCGCCGGTGAAAAGGTTCGGTGCCCACAGGGCATAGGTCGCCACGACCAGCGCGGCGCGATAGATGCCCACCTCTTTGAGATCCACGAAGACGGCGGCGATATACAGTTGGTCGATATTCTGGAAGAAGAACCAGACGATGGTGTTGATGTGAAAGGTCAGCGTGAATGACCAGAAACGTGGCGGCAGATACCAGCGCAGCGACACCTGCCAGCGGCGGCGCATCACGCGGGCGAGCGCGGCGAAGCCGGTGGAAAACGTGATGATATACGCGCCCAGCACCACCAGCGGCACCAGCACCACCGCCATGCTGTGCGGCACCACGTGCAGCAGCACCAGCGCCAGCAGCACCAGCGTCAGCACGAAGCTCATCGCCTGCACGCCATATTGCGTGCGCGCCGCCACGCCAAGTTCCATCTCGCCCTGCAAGACGGCGATGGTCAGCGTCTGACCGATGACGATGGGAATGAACAACAACAGGAATAAATAGACCGTCGGGTTCGCTTTCGCCTGATGTAGCAATAGGAAATTGAGCGCCTGCGGGAAGATCAACATCGCCCCGAAAAAGATCACCGAGAAGCCCAGCGCGATGCCGGCGTAACTGAAGAGCAGCGCAGATTTCTCTTTGGCCGTCGCGCGGGGGATGAAGTTGACGATGACGTTCGCCCCGCCCAGCAAGAAGAACGTCTGAATCGCCTGCACCACCACCAGCATCAGGCCATACGCGCCCAGCGCATCCTGACCGATGCGCCCCATGATGACCTGTGTCACCAGCCCCAGCGGCACGCCGATGAGGATCGCCACCATGATCCACTTGGTGCCGGAGATCGATTTGTCGATCAACGCCTGGCGCTCGCTGGTATCGCTCGACGCCGCCGGCGCGCTTCCCGCCGGCAGGGGCTGTGTGGCGTCTGTGGCGGCAGCAGGACGGCGCGCGGTCGCTTCTAATTCGGCGGCGGCGCGGGCTTCTTGCAGGGTCATGCGCGGCAGCACCAGCGTGATCTCGTCCGGTGGGGGCAGATCGTATAACTCGTCGCGGGCCGCGACGGCCTCGCGTTTGATCGTCGCGCCCAGCGCCTCCCCATCATCCTGTGGCTCATAGGCATAGGCACCGCAGATGACGCAACGCTGAACCGCGATGGGACCGCCGCAGACGGCGCAGCGACGCGTGGTGGGTGGTTTCGCGTTCACGCGCGGCCTCCTTGAGATGATGCGGGGGTG
>JAJPKG010000388.1 GCA_021323815.1 Pseudomonadota bacterium | reverse complement strand
GCACCCAGTCGGTTTGCAGATCTTGCGGCTGGGCGGGCAGCAGCACCTGCATGATGGCGGTGGGATTCTGCGGGTTGTCGTCGAATTCCACCCCTGGATTTTTCTGTGTCACCTGCCACGTTCGCGGATATTGCACTTGAAAGCCGGAAGCGACTTCCGTGTAATAGGCGAAACCGGGTTTGGGCGGCGTCAGTTGCAGCGGCGTGGGCGTGACGGTCGGCTGCGCGTGCGCTTTTGGCGGCGAGCCACCAATGGAGAGGGTGCCGGCGATCAGCACGGCCAGCGCGAGTGCGCTACACCCCGTGAGGGCCAGTGACCAGCGATGTCGCAACCACCAGGGATGACTCGTATCCAAATGAACCTCCGCACCAGGGCGCATTCCCGAACTATTATATCGCGTTTGCGGGGCATGCGCCAGTGCAAGGCGTCATCATGCAGGGTGTTTCCCGGAAAAAGAAGAGCCGGTCATGCGCGCTGGCTCACCGTGCCGCCTGGCGTAATGGCTCGCGGTGCCCCAGGCCGGCGGTGCCATCGGCAATGGTGAGGCCGTCCACTTCGCAGGTGCCGAGCAGCGTGGTATAGATGCGATCCCCTAAATGATGATAGCGCGTTTCCGGCGCGGAACATTGCACGCTGATCGGCGGATCATGCCGGTGGCGCGCCGTCACCTGAAATGACGTGCGGTCGCCGGCGATATGTAACTGGCCGGTGAGGGGATGCAACAGGGTAACGGTGGAAGACGGCGTGCGCAGGTGAAAATAGCCGATGCGCGCATGGGTGAAAGGCATGCCGAAGACGCGCGAGTCCAGCAGCATGCATTCTAATGAGATGCCCGGCGCGCGGAAAGCATTGGCCGAGACCCAATACCAGCGGTCCGGCAGGCGACGGCCAAACAGCGTGCCGATGGTTCCCGGCTCGTGCGAGAAGGTATAGCCATGCGCCTCAACGCTGACATTGCCGCTGATGAGCACATCCGGCACGCTGCGCAGGCGCAGATCAAAGGGGCGCAGGTTGCCCGTCACTTGGGGGTCCAGCAAGGGGCCGGTGGGTACGAAGACGAGATCCCAGCTTATCGGGCCGACAGAGCCACGCGAACCGCCCGGCCCCAGCCAGGCGTTGGCGATCACCAGCGCGCCCTCGTCGTCGCGCTTCAGCGACGAAAGGGGGTAATGCTCTGTATGCACCGTCGCGCCATCCTTTGCATAGAGACATGCGCGCAGTTCCACCTGGCGGCGGCGATGCTTGCGACGGACGATCACATCCACCAGCAGCGCCATGCCGATTTCCGGCAGATTGAACTTGAAGAACACATCATCATATGCCGCGCGCCGCGCGCCGAACCCCTCCAGCACCTCCGCGATGGGGTTCTCCGTGGATTGCGCCTGCATGATCGAGGTCATGCATTTCCTCCCGCCAAAACACCTGCTGCCGGCTCAAGCGTCCCTGCTGCGGTTCCTGCCACGCGTGGTCCTTACCTGGTATTGTATCACGATTGCCGCGTCTGTGAGAACAGTGAGAAAAGCAATTTGTGTCGGCAGGTTGATATCCTCTTGACCTTTTGATGTCTGTGCCTAACTGCGGGGATGCGCGCTTTCTCTGCAAAGCAACGCCGTTCAGCATGCCGGATTGCCTTATCTTGAGCGCGAGCCGCATCAGTTCGCTATGAAGCTGCCTGCGCTCTGCGCTGTTATCCGCCCATCTTTGCCAACCAGGGATGCGCAGGATTGGTGCGCCTGAGCGCGGTGGCGAGCCAGACGCGTTGTTCGGCTGAGAGTTTGGGTAGCGCGTGATGAAAATCCGCCGCGTTCTTTGGCAGGTCGGGACTGTTGGATTTGTAGAGCAGGGCGACTTCGGGGGCGAGGATGGGCAGCCCGGAGCGCGCGGTGATGAAAGCGCGGCGCAGGGGCAAGCGGATGGCGGGATCGCGCCGAAAGAGAAACAGATCACCGGCAGCCTCGTTGAAGAGGATCTCAAGGAAATCGGGCGTGTGCGCGGGGTTGCGGCACCAGATGGTATGCACCGGTAGCTCGATGCGTTCATGTGCCATCCAGGGGATGAGGTCGCCGGCGATGGCTTTTTCCAGCGTCCAGCCGCGTGCTTCCAGGTAGGTCTGCATTGCCTTTTGGTCGCCGCGCAGGATGGCGACATCCACATCGCTGTGCGAGCGCGTCACGCGGTTCAGGAACAGATCAATCGCCCAACCGCCGCAGATGCCCCACAGCGGCGCGAAATCGCGCAGCAAGGCGGCGACGCGGCGTGGGCCGACGAAGGCGTCCATCAGCCTCATTCCGGCTCCGCTTCGCCGGGCATGAGGATGATCTCTTGGCCGTCGCGCCGGATGATGCGCGGCATGATGGTGTTGGGGATGCGCCCGCGCCAGGCGGCGATGGCCTGGGCCGGCGTGGCGAAGGCAGCGAGGTCGCGTAACTGGTGGATGGTGGCGAAGACGAGGGGAAAATCCCCCTTCTCATAGCCTGCCAGGGCCGTTGCGGGGCGCACCCACACGCCGCCCGTTGTTTCCAGCGCGTCATAGGCCGCTTCTTGCCCGGCAGGATGCTCAGCCAGAAAGAAATGCGTGGTGAAGCGTTTGGGCGAGGCTTCGGGGGTGATCCAGTGCGCGCAATAGGTCAGGGCATCGGTCGCCAGCACCAGATCCTCAGCGGCGGCGAGTTCCGCGATGGTCACTTCATTGCGTTGCAGGCGAGCGCGCCATTCGGCCAGCCTTGCGGTGAAGGCGGGATCAAGCGTGATCGGCTGGCCGTCGCGGATCGCCAGCAGAACGCCGGCTTCCTCAAACAACTCGCGGATGGCGGCGGCGCGCACGCCCACCCCCAACGCGGTTTCGGGCGTCAGCGCGTCGATGGGCACCGCTACCCCCGCTGTTACCTCAGCCTCGCGGTCGGCATCCGTCACCGAACCGCCGGGAAAGACGTAGACATCCGGGGCGAAATCACTCTTGACGTGCCGCCGCACCATAAAGACTTCCAATCCGCCATCTTCAGCGTTGGGGCGCAATAACAGGATCGCTGACGAAAGGCGCGGCGTCACCGGCTGCGAGGCAGTCATACGCGAAATCTCCTTTGAGTGTAATGTATCATGCAGGATACGATCTCGCCAACCGTATTGGAAAGGGGCAACCGATGGCACATTTGCAATTGAGCAGCGTGATCATTGCCACGCATGACAAAGCCCGTCTCAAAACATTCTATCACGAGGTCTTGGAAATTCCCTATAACGCGCAGGGAAAGCTGGAAAGCGCCGGCGTCATCATTCATCCCGCGCTG
>JAJPKG010000118.1 GCA_021323815.1 Pseudomonadota bacterium | reverse complement strand
TGGACGGGTTCAGCTTCCTGGCACGCATTCAGCGCAGTGTGACGTTCTTCGGGTCGGCGCGCTTAAAGGAAGACAGTCCCTATTACCAGCAGGCGCGGGAACTGGCCGGACGGCTGGCAAAACGGGGTTTCACCATTGTGACGGGCGGCGGACCGGGCATTATGCAGGCGGCGAACCAGGGCGCGTTTGAGGCTGGCGGCGAATCAGTGGGGCTGAATATTCAATTGCCGATGGAACAGCGCATTAATCCTTATGTAAAGCAAGGGATGAGCTTTTCGTTTTTCTTCAGTCGCAAGGTGATGCTGAATTTTTCGGCTGAGGCCTTTATCTTTTTTCCAGGCGGCTATGGCACGCTGGATGAACTGTTCGAGTTGCTGACGCTGGTGCAGACGGGCAAACACGACCGCACGGTGCCGATCGTGATGTTTGGCCGGGACTATTGGGAGCCGCTGACGCGCTGGATGCACGACGAGTTGCTGGAGCACCTGCACACCATCGGGCCGGATGATCTGAAGATCTGGACGGTGACGGATGATCTTGACGAGGTGATGCGGCTGGTGGAAGCAGGCGTGGAAGAACAGACGCAGCAATGGCTGAAACAGAAAGGCCGCACGCGCAAGACGGTGGATGATAAGCTGAAACAGGCGACGCGCCCCATGGAACCGGGGGAGCAGTAGGAAGGGAAAACGGGACACGCAGGACACGACATCTCTCATGGAAAAGAAAGGACGGGAACGCGAAGATCCCAAAGAAAGCGAAGAGACGCGAAGAATTGAAGGGTGTTGAAACGCGAGATAACTGAGGAGATAAGGAGATTGTTCGCGGCTGGCTGTTGGGGGCTTGTGTAGAATGAGAGAGAGCAGGAGAAGGGCGGCGCGCGGATGAGCGTGTTGCAGGGGGCGCGGCTCGTCGTTGGGGTGACGGGCGGCATCGCGGCATATAAAGCGGCGGATCTGGTGAGCAAGCTGACCCAGGCAGGCGCGCTGGTGGACGTGGTGCTGACGGCGCGCGCGCAAGAGTTCGTGACCCCGCTGACTTTTGCGACGTTGAGTCAGAGGCCGGTGTGGACGGATCTATGGGAACCGACGGGCACAGCGGCGGCGCGGCATATTGAGCTGGCGGCGGAAGCGCAGTTGGTGCTGGTGGCTCCGGCGACGGCCAACACCATTGCAAAGCTGGCACATGGCATGGCGGATGACATGCTAACAGCCATCGCGCTGGCGACGGCGGCTCCGCTGGTGATTGCGCCTGCGATGGAAACGCATATGCTGGCACATCCGGCAACGCAGGCGAATCTGGCGCTGCTGCGCGAACGAGGGGCGCATATTGTGCCGAGCGAAGAGGGACGGCTGGCGTCAGGCATGCTGGGCGCGGGCCGGCTGCCGGAAACGGCGACGCTGCTGGGCGCGGCGCGCATGGTGTTGGGCGCGCGGGGCAATCTGGCAGGGCGTCACGTGGTGGTGACGGCGGGCGGCACACAGGAAGCGATTGATCCGGTGCGCTACATCGGGAACCGATCGTCGGGGCGACAAGGCTTCGCCATCGCTGAGGCGGCGCGGGACCGGGGCGCGGCGGTGACGCTGATCGCGGGGGCGACGGAACTGGCGACGCCCTATGGCGTGACGCGGGTGGACGCGCCGACGGCACAGGCGATGCGCGACGCCGTTTTCGCGGCCTGTGCGGGGGCGGATGTGTTAGTGATGAGCGCGGCGGTGGCGGATTTCACGCCGGAAACGGTGGCGGAGCAGAAGATCAAGAAGCGCGCGGTGGCGGGCGGCGACGGAGCCGGCCTGGTGCTGCGCCTGAAGCGAACGCCGGATATTCTGGGCGAGATGCACGCGGCGGCGGATCAGTTTCCTGGGTTGATCCGGGTAGGATTCGCGGCGGAAACGCAGCAATTGCGCGAAGCGGGACTGGAGAAATTGACGCGCAAGGGGCTGGATCTGGTGGTGGCGAATGACGTAAGCCAGCCGGGAAGCGGTTTTGGATCGATGACGAATACGGTGACATTGTTCTATAAAGATGGGCGCGTGGCAGATCTGGCGAATATGGCGAAATCTGAGGTGGCCGAACGCATCTGGGATGCGGTAGCGGAGATGCTGGCACAACATGAGCGAGAAAAGACGCGCAAGGATAGCGCGCGAGCAGGCGTGAAAGGAAGCACAAGCGATGAACAGTCACGGTGGCATTGACGATCTGATTGCCCAATTCCGGCAACGGGTGGAGATGCTGACAGAAGATAACCGGGCGCTGCGGGCACAACTGGCGGCGGCGCAACAGGAATTGGCGGAGTTGAAGCGCGGCGCGGGCATTACCGTGCTGGTGAACGGGCAGCCGGTGGCAACAGGGGCGAACGTGAGCATGGCTCCCACCGCTGATGTGCTGTCGCTGAACAATCCACCGCAACACCAGAATGGGCCGCGTCCCTATGGCGCGCCAGGCGTGGGGGGCGACCGCCGGGCCGCAGACGTGCTGGGCGGCCAGCAGGGCATGGTCCAGGGAAACCCCTTCGGACGCCAGGGCGTGGGCTTGCAGCCGGACGCCAACGGCGCGGACGCGCAGGGCAGGCCGGGTGGGCGCAATGTGAACTTCGCCGGAAATTTCTTGGACTGAGCGCGCACCATCGCCTCAAAGAAGATGTGCTGCGTTAGCGATGGTGAGCGTCTGCGCTGGGCATGAGACGCGCCGCAGGGCGAGCGGACGCCGAGATAAACTGGCCGGCGGCGCGGAACTGGGGCATGACAACCGTGCTGAACCAGGCATGAAGCACGTGCAGCAAGCCCAGCGCGGCGACGACCGGCGTTTCATGATAGGCACCGCGCCGGG
The DNA here is from genome assembly GCA_021323815.1 of Pseudomonadota bacterium. Lineage (GTDB taxonomy): Bacteria > Chloroflexota > Ktedonobacteria > Ktedonobacterales > JACDGC01 > JAJPKG01. Next base: position 25,627 of record JAJPKG010000118.1, on the reverse strand, counting down.
CTTCCGCGAGACGCTGGCGGCGCAGGCGTTGCATGTCGCGATATGTCTGGCGGCGCGTGCGCTGCACCCAGCGATCCATGCGCTGAAAATCTTGGTATGAAATCATCGTCGGTTACTCTCCTCAACCACCACTACAACTTCCTCCACTGAACCGTACTCTTACGATAGCCATGTGAGCGGGGAAATGTCAACCTGCATGGGCGGAATGGGATACACGCTGCACAGGCGGTGAGATGGCTTGTGTGCAAGGGTCATGCGAGTTCAGCGGGGAAATGTATTTCAGAAGACGGGGCGCTATTTCATAAGTTTCGCCTATTGTCCTGGTGCCGGCTGAGGGCTGATGTAGGGGGCTTTCACATTCAAACCTTCTTCTTGGAAACCCCAGGCGGTGAGGGCGGCAGCGTCGATGAAACGCGATTGATATGTGCCGTCACCCATGATGACGGTAATGAGTTCGTGCTTTTGCAGTCGGGCATCGACAACCACGCAATATTGCGCGCCGTCCGGGCCGCCGGTGTAGCCGGTTTTGACGCCGTCAATGCCGAGGCCGGGGGCGTCTTGCAGCAAGATATTGGTGTTGAGCAACCTCAGCGCGTGATGCGTAGCGGTTGCTGGGATGGAATAGGACACCGTCGAGACGATCTGGCGAAATAGGGGAAAATTGAGCGCAACCTGGGTGAGCCGGGCAAGGTCGGCGGCTGAAGTGTAATGGCCGGGGGCATTCAGCCCATGCGGGTTGACGTAATGCGTGTGATCCATGTGCAGCCATTGCGCCACACTGTTCATCTGAGCGACGAAGGCAGCCTGAGAGCCATACATGCCGTCGGCGATGACGACAGCGGCATCATCGCCCGAAGGCAACATCAGGCCGTAAAGCAGGTCGCGCAGGGTATATTTTTCCCCCACAGAGACACCCATTTTCGATGCTGTGGGATCAAGCGTCAGGATGTCGCTCTTGACGGTGAACACTTGATCGAGTTTGCCGAAGAGAAGAGCGACGACAGCGGTCATGATCTTGGTGGTGCTGGCCATCGCGTGCGCGTCGTTGCTGTGGCGGGCCAGCAAAATGCGCCCTGTCAAGGGATCAAGCACATATGCCTCGAAATTGGCGGGATAGGGCGCGGTGGTGCCGATGAGCGGCGTGGCGATGGCGGGCAAGGTTGGCGTGAAAGTGGGGGCAAGCGTGGCGGTGGGACTGGGCGTCGCCGTCGCGCGCGCGATGCGCGTGGTTGACCTGTGGCTGGGCAACAGCGCTGCGAGGATGAGGAGAACGATGAAAAGCAGTGCCACCGCGCCAGACGCCCCAACAAACCATACTCTCTGGCGAGGAAGGCTTGCCAGCCGATTTCGTATGGCAACAAGTCTCGGTGTTAATTCTGAGGAAGGATCGGTGTTCGCCACGAATTCTGCTCCTCCGCTACATCGTTTCGGCGCGTTCAGTATAGCGGGGAAGCATGGTTTGTGTCAAAGATACCCGACTTGTTGCAGAACATGGCACAAGTTTAGCCCAATGGCTCATGGGTTTGGGTACTTTCCTTCGCGCATTAAATAATCGCGAAGAGCAACTCGATCTAGATCATTCAACCTGAGGAGAAAAACGATTACCAGCCGAACCAGGTATCCTAAAGATTGGATTGCACGTTGCAAAGCTGAGGCATCGGCATAGCTGATTTGCGTTGAGCATCGCGCTGGCGGGGGCGTTGCTGCAATGGCTGGGGCCGATGCAGACCGTGCTGGTCATCACCGTGCCGCAGTTTGCCCTGGCAGTGGTCGCCACCCTCAATCGCTCGCTGTGGCGCGCGGCTCACCCCACCGCTTGAAAACCGGCGTTGGCGGAACTGTCGCCGCCGACGGTGATGGTGCCACTGGTGAGGATGCTGCCACGGAAACAATCCGCGCCGGGAACGGTGAAGGTGATCTGTGCGCTGCCCGATGCATCGGTGGTGCCGCTCAGCGCCACTGTGCAGCCCAGAGGATTCCGCGTGCCGAAGGTCAGCGTGCCGGTGACGGGCGCGTTGACCTGCGCTGGCGCGACAATCACCAGTTGCGCCGGGCAGCCACCTTGCAGTGGCGTGGGGTTTGTTCCGTCCTGCACCGTGCGTCCGCTGAGCGGCGGCGAACCTCCCAACGGCGGGCACGTGGGGTCGGCCTGTGTTGGTGCGGGCGTGGGCGTGGGAATATCGCCTGCCGTCTGTGTGGGTGACGGGCTGGGCGTGAGCGCCGGCGTCGGGGACGGGGTGGGCAATTGCAGCGGCGCGCCAAAGGGCGACGTGGCAACGGGGATGGGTGTGCCATCGGGCGGCGCGGGGGCGGGATGCAACGCGCTGATGGGATAATTCGCGTTCGACGGGCCAACGCCCACGCGAACGACGCCGCTGTTGTGAAACCACTGGGGAAACCAGGCATGCCCCAGCACGCTCGCAAACAGCGCGCAACTGCCAACGCCCGCCAACATGATGCCGGCCAGCAACAAGCTGAATGCGGCGCGAAATACGCGATCCTCCGCCCATTGCGCGAAAATTCCGTCGCGCCACCGTGCCAACCACCTGCGTCCGTGCATGATGTCTCTTTCGCCATCGTGATACGTCTTGATTTTCATGCAATGCAGCGCCCACAATTAAGGAAGAGCTATCGCAATTTCAGGTCCAACAACAGAGGAGACACTGATGTTTTTCCAGCTCGATGATGAGCAGCAAGCCATTCAAGAGACTGTCGCCCGGTTCGCCCGCGAGCAGGTCGCCCCCCACGCGGCGGAATGGGACGAGCAAGAACGCTTCCCCAGCGAACTCGTCAAGCCGATGGCCGAACTGGGGTTGATGGGGATGACGATCCCCGAAGAATATGGCGGTGTGGGGTTCAGCAAGCTCACCGCCGCGCTGGCCTATGAAACGCTGGCACAGGCAGACCTTTCGCCGATGATCTGGCTGGCGGTGCATAATATGGCGGCAGGGATCATTGCGCGCTTCGGTGACACATCACAGCGCCAGCGCTATCTGCCGGGAATGGCCACCGGTGCATTGCTGGGAGCCTTCTCGCTCAGCGAGGCCGGCGCGGGATCTGATCCCGTCGGTCTGCGCGCCACTGCGCGTCGCGAGGACGATGAGTATGTGCTCAACGGCACCAAGATGTGGGTGACGAGCGGCAACGTCGCAGATGTCATCATCGTCATGGCGCGCACCAGCGACAAACCCGGCGGCGCGGGCATCTCGTCATTCATTGTGGAAAAGGGGATGCCGGGCTTCTCGGTCGGTAAGGTAGAACGCAAGATGGGACTGCACGCCAGCCCTACCGCAGAGTTGATCTTCGACGAGTGCCGCATCCCTGCCACCCAACGGATCGGCGAGGAAGGCCAGGGATTGCGCATCGCGCTCTCGGCGCTGGACGGCGGACGCATCAACGTCGGTGCGGGTGCGACAGGTGTGGCGCAAGCGGCGCTCACCATCGCGCGTGATTATGCCCGCGAGCGCAAGCAATTCGGTCAGCATATTGCCGACTTTCAGGCGATTCAATTCATGCTGGCTGATATGGCCATGCAGATCGACGCGGCGCGGCTGCTGGTCTATCGCGCGGCATGGCTGCTGGATGAACGCGGCACCGCGACCAAAGAGGCCGCAGAGGCCAAATGCTTCGCAACTGACAGCGCCATGCGCATCACCACCGACGCCGTGCAGATTTTGGGCGGCGCGGGGTATGTGCGCGATTGGCCCCTGGAACGCTTCATGCGCGATATCAAGGTCACGCAGATCTTTGAAGGAACGAACCAGATCCAGCGCATTGTCATCGCGCGGGCGCTGTTGAAAGACTAGCAAAACGGGAAATTGCGGCGCGCCCCCTCCACAGGTCGGCGGCTGCAACCGCCGGTTGCACCGCGATTTTGCCTTCTTGCCGCATGCTCTGACTGCCAATGCAACCTGTTTTGCAACCGAGATGGGCACCAGCAAACCCGTTTTGGTGTCACTCTATGATATGAGCAAAAGCAAAACGGTCAGTGAAACATCATCTTTGCGCGGTACCGCAGCACATGGGGAAAATACCGAATGAAACGCGGGCTTTTCGTGGGAGATCTTGTAAGAGAGATGTGATCCTGGTATAATAAGTGCTGAGAAAGTACCAACGGAACGAGCCTATGAGAAACAGTAAACAAAAGATATTCCAGAGGATCGGATACCGCATGTAGAGGATGAAGAAAGGCGACCACCGTGGAAACGATGGCCGCCTTCCGGCTTACCCTAGGATTGGCAGTTCCCGCAGTAAGCCCGAGAACATGGAGAACAACCCAAAACGGTTCCTCCCCATGACATCAGTGTGTCACAACATGGGGCACATGTCAATTGGGTGTGTATCACACAGGAGGAGCACATAATGGGCTTTTTTGCATCGGAACTGGCGGCGATCCTGGAGGAGCATCAACCACCAGGAAGTGATTCGCCCTGGGCAATCGTGCAGCGTTTAGGGGTGCACCCTCAACAGGTGGAACGCCTTCAGGCAGCCGCAGAGGATATCAGTCAGGTCGCCACGTTGCAAGCGAGCGTATTGCAACAGTTGCGCCAGGAACTCGACCTCACGCCCCTCGAATGGGCACGTTTGCAAGCGGGGTCCGAAGCGGACGCTTTTTTCCGGCTGCTGGTTTATCACAACTATCCCCTTGAAGAAGCGGCCAATAAATCGAACGCCGTATTTGCTGCGGCCCTTAAGGATAAGTTGGCAACCGGGGGGAATAGCGCGAGCATCTATCCCACCACTCCGGCATTGGAGCAGGTGCGTGCCAGCGCTCCGCAGCCGCGCCGTCGCGGTCGCCGCAAGGCTTCTGAAACCGCCGCGACAACCACCTGAATGCTTCTTTGCATGGTGCGCTTGCCGGTCGCCGGTGGCAATTCTTCCACATGGCAGAACATCCAACGACGACTTGGCAAGCTGGATGCGGGGAAATGCGCAGGTCTGCGAGTGACGTTTGCTCCCCCTCCACGTGTTTTTTCTCGTCGCTCGCAGCGCTTTTCTTTGCCCTTTTTCCATGCGTGTCAGATATTTCCCCACCAGGATTTCCGGGCTATCTCGTCTTGACCCCATTTGGTAGCAATGATATCCTTGTTTACGCAACATTTGGTACTACCCACCACGCCGATCACGCCTCAGCGCGTACAATAGAGGATAGCGTTGACACCGATCGGGGGATGAGGAGCAGGCATGCAATGCTATAATTGTGGTCGCGAGCGGCCACGAACGGGGGATTGCCCTTACTGCGGCGCGCCAGCGCAGAACAGTGGTTCGTCCTATTCGTCCATGCGCAACTGGCGCGACCAGGCATCTTCCTCCGGTTCGCGCAACAGCAGGCCGAATCCAAATGATCCGCGTCCCCCCATCAGTCGCCCAGTGGACCCTTCGCGCAGCCGGGGCAGTGGCGCGAACTGGGGATCGCCGAATCAGAGCTACCCGCGCCGGAGCGACCCCAACCAGAGCTACCCGCGCCGCAACGATCCCAACCAGAGTTATCCACGACGCGGTGATCCCAACCAGAGCTATTCCCGCCGTGACAGCTACGATGATTACGGCGCGGATGATCGCGCCCTGATGGTCCCGCCCGACATGGGCGGCCTCATGCCGATGGACGATCGCGCTTTGCCTGCGCTGCCGACCGAAGAAGAAGAGCGCGCGCTGGGCATTCGCCGCCCCGCGTTCATTCCCGCCACCGACGAGCGCAAAGGCGGCAAGCCGGGCCGCTGGCGCGTCATCAGCGGCGTGCTGAGCATCATGCTGCTGTGCGTGGCGGCGTGCGGCGTCAGCGGCTTCTTGGTGCGGCAAAACCTCATTCCCCAGCTATCCAAACTGCTGGGTATCAGCAGACCCAGCGATGTGCCGACGCCCAATACCGTCATCCCCACGCCATTCGTCAGTGGCGCGCCGCTGGTGACGCCGGTTCCCGCGGCGCATACGCCCATCCAGAGCGACATCAAATCCTATAATTTGATTAAGGCGTCGCAAGCAGGCTCTAACATCGTCACGCCCGAAAACCCAACCAGCCTGTTTTACCTGGGGCAGTACATCTATGTCGTGATGAACCTGAACAGCAACGTGAAGGCCGGCGACAAGGTCAGCGCTGAATGGTTCTTCAATACCATTGATATTACGCCCGATTTGCAGAAGAGCAATCCACAGTGCTGCTCGCGAACCGTCGCGGCGACTGGTAAGGAACTGCAAGTCTATTTCTCGCTCAAGCCAACCACCACCGGCGGTGGTTCGGTGCAGATCAAGTATAACGGGCAACTGGCATACACGATCCTCTTCTACGTCGCAGCCAGCTCGCCTGCCACGCCGACCCCGCTGCCGGCAAAACCAACCGTCGCGCCGACCAAACATCCCTGAACCGGGCACTTCATGAGAAAGGATGGGCCATCACGCCATGTCTTCGCAAGATTACCTGTCATGGTGGCCTTTCGCTGACGACGCCGACACCCCGCCCGCGCGCCCCGCGCCGATGTTCGGCAACCGCGCGCCCACACCTGCCGCCGGCCCCACGCCGCCCTTGATCCCGACCACGCCGACGGAAGACCCGCTGGAATCCGCGGCGCTGAGGGAAGCCGTGCAGGTCTTCGCCAATGCCGATTACCTGACCGCGACGTATGATCTGAACGCGCGCGGCATGGCGGAACTGTATGACGCGGTGGTGGTGCCGCAGTGGTCGCGGCCTTTCGCTGAGGTGCTGCTGAGCCAATTGCTGGTGCTGCCGCGCCCCGCCGATGCTCGCGTGCTGGATGTCGCCTGCGGCACGGGCTATCCTACCTTGGATATCGCGCGCATGATGGGGCAGGGCGCGACGGTGCTGGGGGTGGATCTCTGGCGCGCGGCCATCGAGCGCGGGCGGCGCAAGGCGGCGGAAGCATGGTTGCGCACCGTCACCTTCCAGCAGGGCGACATCGCGCATCTCACCCTGCCCGAAAACGAGTTCGACATCGTCACCTGCAACGTCGGCTACACCAGTTTTGCCGACCGCAGCCGCGCCCTGGCCGTGATGACCCGCGCCCTCAAACCGGACGGCTGGATGGTGCTGACCATGCCGCTGCAAACCGCCTGCCGCGAATTTCTCGATCTGTATCACAACGTGCTGTCTGAGTTGCAACTGACAACCTGCACCGATGCCCTGGTGGCGCTGGTGCGCGGCAAACCGACTGTTTCCACTGCCCGCGCCAATCTGGAACGCACGGGCCTGCACGTCGAGCGCGAGGTGACGGATCGCTTCACGCTGCGCTTCGCGGATGCGCGCGACTTTTTCACCTCCCCAGTGATCGCGCTGGGCTTCATGGTGGGCTGGCGCGCCATTGTGCCGGATGTGGCGCTGCGTCGTCTGGTCTTCAATGAGATCGAGCGCCGCCTGAACCTGCGCTCGGCGGAAGAAGGCGGCTTGAGCTTCGAGGTGCCCTATCTCTGCCTGGGCGCGCGTAAGGTGTGAGCATAACCAAAAGCAGGGCCAGCGTCATCAGCATCGTCCCTCCACATGCAAGGGATGAGGCAAGGCGGGCGCGGCATCATCAGTGCCGTCCAGGTCTGTAGGGGCGATCCCTTGTGGTTGCCCTGGTTCTCGCGCCACAGGTTTGCCCTGGTCAGCTTATCTCTTTGCGAACCGGCTGCGGTGAAACAGCAGATAGAGCATCAGCCCCTCGCGAAAATCGTCGATGTCGGCGCGACTGGCGGCGATGACGCGCCCGCACAGCGCCAGAATCCCCTCAGCCAGGCGCAGATCGTTCTCTTCGATGGCATTGCGCTGGCGCAACGCTGCCAGCAGCCCGGCAGGATCACCCGGTGGCTGGGTGATGCCGTAATTGCGGGCGGCGTTGTTCATGGCGTTCAGCAATTGCTCGCGCAGTTGCATAAAGATCGCCTGATCCCCTCGGCTATCAGCAGCGGGGGTTTTGGGCAGGTCCACCGAACGTGGCAGGGGTGCCGTCAACAGCGATTCGGGCGAGCGAGCGGGTTCCGGTTCGGGGGCTGGCGGGGGAACCACCGGCGGTGATGGCGGCAACTGGTCGCGCGAAATGATCGGCAGCCGTTCCGTCACCATGTCTGGCATGCCGTCACGCCGCCCCCCCAACGGCTGCGAGGGAACCGGATTCGCTGGCGGCGCGGACGGGCGTGGGGGTGTCGTCTCTTCGCGCAGGGTTGCCAGTGCCGTCGCCAGGCTCACCGTCCCCGGCGCAATAGCTTCCCAGGGCTGCGCCACACTGCCTCCCACGCTCCATGAGGTCGGCGTCACCGACAGGCCGAAGCCGTTGTTCGCGCCGTTCAGCACATAATCCACCAGCCGCCGTTGCACATGCCTGCCCAGTTGCAGTGCCTGGCGGTGCAGTTCCGTCTTGTGGCGTTGGGCGCGGTCGGGAACCACCGCCCGGTGATAATTCACCAGCAAATCCGCCAGTTGTTCGGCCAGCGCGGATGATGCGATCTCGATGGTATCTTGATGTTCCAGCCCCAGCCCCGCCACGAATTCTTCCGCCCGCTGCCGGTCGGCCTGGCTGAACGGCCGCGTGCGCAACTCGCCGGCGCGATAATCCATGAACGGTGGATAGGTGAAGTCGCTGAGCAGGGTCATCACCAGTTCGGTGCCCAGCCGGTTGCGATCCGGCAGGCTCAGCTCGCTCACGCGAATGCGTAACATCGGCGATTCCTTATGCAAAAAGCTGGCAATGTGTGCCGTTTTAACACATGGCGCGGATAGCACGTGGCAGGGCCGCCGGCGCTATAAAGCTTGGCGAAAAAAGGCGTCGAGCCGGGCGATATAGGCTTGCGGCGCGGTGTCATAGGCCATGATATGCCCGGCATCCGGCACCTGCCACAGTGCTTTCGGCTGGCCGGCGCGCTCGAATAACTCCTGACTGGTGCGCGGCTCATCCACCAGATTGTCGTTCAGATCCCCGATGATGAGCAGCGGGCGCGGCGCGATCTTTCCGATCACCTCGACCGGACGGATGCGATCAAGCCGCGCGCCGGTGATGAGTTGCCCCCAAAAGACGGTGATATGCGCGAAAGGAAACGCTGGCGCGCCCGTATAGCGTTTGAAGGCCAGACCGAGATCGTACATCAGATCGCCGAATGCCGCCTCGGCCACCACCGCTTTCAGTTGCGGCAGTTGCGCCGCCGCCAGGATGGCGGTGATGGCACCGAGCGAGAGGCCCATCACGCCGATGCGTTCCATATTGACATCGCCGCGTTGTGCCAGATAGTCCAGCGCGGCAACGACATCGCGCACCTCATGATCCCCAAAGGTGGTGTGCCTGCCCTCGCTCTCGCCATGCCGGCGAAAATCGAAGATCAGCACGCCATAGCCACGCCGCTGCAACTCCACCGCTGGTTTCAGCCATTGCTGCCGCGTGCCGGCCACGCCGTGCAAGCCCAACAACGTGCGCCCATTCGTGCCGGGGAAATACCACCCCGACAACGCGCCAGCGGGGCCGGGAAAGCGCACCTCTTCATACGTCGCGCCCAGTTCTTCAGGCCGCAGATCAAATCCCGCCCGCACTGGGCGCACCAGCCGCACCGCCTGCCAGAACGTCAGCGCGCTCGCTGCCGCAGCCAGCGTCGCCGCCACGCCACCAACCACTATAAGCCAGCGCATGCCTGCCTCGAAGAAACGGAAATTGTTGTTCACGCCGGTGTTCGCCTCGCCCCCCGGCCCCCTCCCCGGCGAAGCTAGGCAGGGCGCGATCATGTTGCCGGATGATCGCGTCGATCTGCGTGAGCACCTCTTGGCGCGATCTCCCCTCTCCATCTCTGCTGGGGAGGGGCCGGGGGCACCGATGCTATGCCGACCACGACACTAGCCGGCGGCAAGATAGGGAGCCAGCACAGCCCGCACCAACCGTTCAGGATCGTGACGCACATAATCGACGTTCGGTGCAGTTAGCCGTTCAACCACCACTTCCGGCACCAGCGTCTGCACCGTCTCGCTATCCGGCTGCACGGGATATTGCGACTGCGACGCGTACTGTTCCAGCAGGGACGGGGGAAATTCGCCATCGTGCAGCAAGACGCGATCCACGCGCCCGCCCAGATAGTGATGGATGGTTGCCACGAAATCGGATGCCTTGAAACCGTCCGTCTCGCCGCGCTTGGTCATCAGATTGCAGACGTAGACTTTCTCGGCTTCAGACTCACGGATCGCCCGCGCCACGCCTTCCACCAGCAGATTCGGGATGATGCTGGTATACAAATCGCCGGGGCCGATGATGATGACGTCCGCCCGGCGAATGGCGCGCAACGCCTGATGACACGGCAGCGTGGGGTGGTCGAGAAAGACCCGGCGGATGGGGGAAAGATCGCCCGCCTCGTGTTCGCCGCGCAGGTCGATGTTGGTTTCGCCCTGAATGGTGGTGCCGTCTTCCAACTCGGCGCAGAGGGTTGTGTGGTCCAGTGTGACGGGCAGCACATTTCCGGCGGTTTCCAGCAGCTCTTGCGCGTCCAAAATCGCTGCCAGCAGATCGCCGCCGTTGATTTCCTGCAAAGCCGAGATGATCAGATTGCCTAGGCTATGCCCGCCGACGCCGCTGGAACCATCGGGGTTGGCGCGGAAGCGAAAATTGAAGACATCGCGCCACAACACGCCGTTGCGCGACAACGCGACCAGCGCCTGTCGCAGATCGCCAAAAGGCAGTTGGCCGAATTCATCCATCAGCCGGCGCGAGCTGCCGCCGCTGTCAGCCATGCTGACGATGGCGGTGATGTCACAATGCGTTTGCTTGAGCGACGACAACACGGCGAACGGCCCCGTGCCGCCGCCGATGGTCACAACACGCTTCTCTGCCAACAGGTCGCGTGGTGCGCGTGAGAACGTCATCAAAATCCTCCTCGCCGTGTGGGCATCGCGCCCATTATGCCATGTTGTGACCGATCCGGCAAGAGCGGGCGATGCCGGATGACCATCTTCTCATCCCATCAGATCGTATACTAAGAAATGAATCTGCCTTGCATTATTGCACAGGAAGGGGCGGGAGTGCCATGCGCCTCATTTCACCATCCGCGTCGCAGCGCGATCATCTGGCGAACGCCGTAGAACGTGCCTGGTGTCACGCGTGGGGCGCGCTGGGCTATGACGGCGCGACGCAGGTGGCTGACATGCCGAATTGCCTGCGCGTCCTCACGCCCGGCTCGTCGGATCTGCTGCTGAATGCCGTGTTGCGCTATCGGCAAGCGATCTCCGTGCAGCGAGCGGATCTGGAGGCGGTGATCGCCCCGTTTCGCGCGGCGCAGCGTCCCTTTCAGTGGTGGGTGCGCGCGGGCGCAGAGCCGCAACATCTTTCCGCGCAGCTTGAGGCGTTGGGGATGCGCGTCTGGGGCAATCCGCAGGGCATGGCGCTGCCGCTGACAGGCTGGCAGCCACCAGCGCAGCTGCTCGAAAACGTGAGCATCCATCCCATCTCCAGCAATGTTGAGGCGTCGGTGGCGCTGCGCATCATCTGCCACGTGTTTGGGCTGGCTCCCCTGCCCATGCGCCGCTGGTGCGTGGATAACCCCAGCTTCATCACCTATCTGGCGACCGTGGAGCAAACGCCGGCGGGCGCGCTGGTACAGCAGATCCGCGACGGCGTGGCGGGTTTTTTTCACGTGGCTGTGCTGCCATTGTTCCGGCGGCGTGGCGTGGCGAGCGCAATGATGGCACAGGCGTTGCGCCATGCACAGAGACAAGGCGCGCACGTCGCCGCGCTGACCGCCTCGCCGATGGCTGAGGCGCTCTATCAGCGGCTGGGGTTCATTCCCTGCTGCACCTTCCATTTGTGGATGCCCGGCGCGACGCTGATGAGCGAACTCATGGGATTCAGCGCGTGGGCCGGCTGACGTGCCGGCAACGCTGATGAATAGATTGTCGTCGTTGGCTCGCCTTCAAGGCGGGCGTTTGCGAGAAAGGATAGTCCCGCGCGCTGTGGCGCGGGTGCACCACATCTGATGTTAGATGACGTTCGTTTCGACCGCCAGTTCCGCACGGCGTCTTCCGAGGGCTATTTCATCGTGCAAGACAAGAAACGGCTGGGCGTGGTGGATCTGCATTTCACCACCACCAACGTCCGCGCCACCCTCATCCTCGAAAACGAGATGGAGCGCGAAGACCTGATCAAACTGATCGAGCAGATCGATGAAGATCTGGTGCTGTCAGCCGACAGCCCGCGCGACGACCTGCTGGTGAGCGTCTATATCGGTCGCGACGCCGGTTTCTTCAACGATGAGACGCTGGCCGAGGAAGATGACTATCTGAGCGAAGACGACGAGGAGGATGAAGAGTTTATCGAAGGCTGACGCTTGCCCGGCCTTCGTGGTATAATAGAGATGAAGCCAGGCGAAAGGACAAGGGGATCGGTGATAGCACAGCGCCACGAACACGCGCATCGCCATGACGGGCAGACGCAGGCACGCCGCTTTGCCCTGGCTTTCGCGCTGACTGCCGGCGTGTTGCTGGTCGAACTTTCAGGTGGCCTCGTGGCGAACAGCCTGGCGCTGCTTTCAGATGCCGGCCATGTGCTCACTGACATCTTCGCGCTGGGGCTGGGTTGGTTTGCCGCCGTCAAGGCCACGCAGCCCGCCAATGCTCGCCAGACGTGGGGCTATCAGCGCGTGGGCATCGTCGCTGCGCTGGTGAACGCCGTCACCCTCGCCGGCATCACGCTCTTCATCATCTATGAAGCCGTCGGGCGCTTGCGACATCCCGAACATGTCAGCCCCCTGGTGATGGCTGCCGCCGCCCTCTTCGGCATCGCCGTGAATCTGATCATCGCGCGCATTCTGGGTGACACCCACACCCATGCGGAGCGTGACCTGGCGGTCCACGACCTTGCTGCGGGCACGCATGAGCATGACCTCAACACGCGCGCCGCGCTGCTGCACGTGCTGGGCGATGTCGGCGTCTCTGCCGGCGTGGTGGTGGGCGCAATCATCATCGCGCTCACCGGCCTCACGGTGGTTGATGTCGCGGTCAGTTTAGCCGTCGCCCTGGTGCTAGGTCTCGGTGCATGGCGCGTGGGCCGTGAGGCAGTGAATGTGCTGACCGAAGCGACGCCGCGTGACATCAGCACGTCCCAACTGGCCGCAGATCTGCGCGCCATGCCGGGGATCTATAACGTGCATCACCTGCACGTGTGGGGCATCACCCCCACCCGTCGCGCGCTCTCGTGCCACGCGGTCATCGATGACGTGCCCTTGAGCCAGAGCACGCATTTGCTGGAACGCATCAACGTCCTGTTGCGCGAGCGCTATCGCATCAACCACGCGACGGTGCAATTCGAGGAGCGTGGCATCTGCCAGGATGGCGACTGCGACGCCAGCGACGCCTGCACCTGCGAGATGGACCCCGTTGCTCATGTGCATTAACCGTTCTCTCCCATCATCTGAGATGGAGCGAGGGAAGGTAGCGCATCCGTCCCGCTTCCATTGACAAGCCGCAACCGTCATGCTATGCTGATAGGGCTACTTTTTATACAGACAGTTTCCCCTCTGGAGGATAGAACACTCGTGGTCAAAATTCGCTTGATGCGCGTCGGCAAGAAGCATGCGCCGTCATATCGCATCGTCGCCGCCGATTCCCGTTCGCCCCGTGACGGTCGCTTCCTGGAAATCCTCGGCTGGTACAATCCCCTGGTGAATCCGCCGGCCATCAAGTTTGACGAGGAAAAGACGGCGCAGTGGATCATGAACGGCGCGCAGCCCACCGAGAGCGTGGAGCAGTTATTTCGCGCCACCGGCTTCGCCGAGCGGCTTGAGGCTAAGAAACAAGAGCGCAAAGCCGCCGCCGCCACCGCGCAAGAATCATGAACAGTCCGGCCTGGCTGGACTTGATGGCTTAGCTCGTGGGCGCGGTTGTGCTGTGTGAGAAGGTATCCCGGCCACAGCCCGGAGGGTGACTGTTTCGCGCCGGGGACATCTTATCCCCGGCGATCTGGGCGGCGCTGCCCGCACTACACGCTCAAACGCCATCACCCGCTGGTAGATCCCATTGGGAGGCGCATCATGCGCAAACTCATCGAATATATGGCACAAGGTCTGGTTGAGCACCCCGAAGCCGTGCAGGTGCGCGAAGGGCGCAGCGACCGCTATTTTGCGGCCTATCACCTGACCGTTGCGCCGGAAGATTTTGGCAAAGTGATCGGTCGCCAGGGCCGCGTCGCCAAAGCGATGCGCAGCATCTTGCGCGCCGCCGGCTCGCGCCAGGGCAAAAACATCGCGCTAGAGATTCATGAGCAATCAACCACGCAGTGAGTTCATCATTGTCGGGCGCATCGTTGCGCCGTTTGGCATCAAGGGCGACGTGAAGCTGCTGCCCCAGACCGATTTCCCCGAACGCCTGGGCGAGCACGAAACGCTGTATCTGGGCGACAAACACCTTCCCCATCGCCTCGTGAGTGCCCGCTTGCACGGCGGCGTCATTTTGCTGCATTTCGCCGGCATCGACGACATGACCACCGCCGAAAAATTGCGCGGGCTGACCGTTTTCATCCCCGCTGCCGAAGTCGCTCCCCTGGCGGATGACCAATATTACATTCATGACCTCATCGGCTTGCGCGCGGTGCATGCGAACGGCACTGATCTGGGTACCGTCGCTGATGTGATGACGGGTGCCGCGCAAGATCTGCTGGTGGTGCGTCGCCCCGGCCAGCCGGATGTGCTGGTTCCCTTCGTCGCCGCGCTCGTTCCCGCCGTCGATATCGCCGCCCGCACCGTCACCATCGATCCCCCGGCGGGTTTGTTCGATGACGATTTCGTGCAGGCATAATGACCGAAATTTGTTGCCCATACATGTGATTCACGGTCATTGCCGGACCGCCTGAAACTTGCCAGGCTCCACGAAAGCGCATACAATAGCTATTGTCTTCATCATCATTCAACACCGATACTCACAGGGTGCGACGAAGCACAAGACGTGAGAAAGAGAGCTTTTCCCATGATGACTTATGACACCTACCTTGAGGTGTTTCCCGATGGCCGGGTGCTGGCACAGGTGCTGGAGCTTCCCGGCTGTTTCGCGTATGGCGCGAGCGAGGCCGAGGCGCTGAGCAACCTGCGCGTGGCGGTGCCGGACTATTTCCGCTGGCTCAGCATGCAAGACGCCGACACGCCGACGATGTCGGGCGAGGTGGAACTGGTGGTGCGCGAGCGCGTGGAAGTGACCATGCACGGCCTGCACGAGGTGCGCGCCTTCTTCGCCCCCGATGCCGAGCCGCTCACCGACGACGATCTGGGGTGGGGTCTCGCCTTGATGGGCTACTCACATGACGATCTGCGCCGCTATGCCGGCAATCTCGATGACGCCGCGCTCGACTTCCAGCCGGATCCCTCAAGCTGGAGTCCCCGGCAGATCATCGATCATCTGGCGCAGATGGAGATCTGGATCGCCACCCGGCTTGACGCTCACCCACACGTGCCGGTGGTCACCGAGATTGCCGGACCGCCGTTCGCGCGATATGATAGAATTCATGAACAGGCGATGCATCGTTACAGCGCCATGCCGCCCGAACAGCGCAGCGTGATCACCGAGCACAACACCGAACGCTGGTCCATGCGCAAGATGTTGCGTCGCTCCATCGTGCATGAGCGGGAACACACCGAGCAGATCTCTCTGGTGCTGGCGCAGCGCGCTGGCGAGTGAATAAACGGCCCCGCCCCCAACCCCTCGCCATCCTGCGAATGGCGAGGGGGGATCATTCGTCTCAACGATCGGGTAGCTCTACGCTACGAACGAGCTTGGCTGTTTTCCCCTCCCTGGCTCTGTTGGGGAAGAGGTCGGGGGGTGCGGCGAAATCCTCAGCATAGGTGAAGTCTGTCGTGGAACTTTTCGCGCAACCGTTGAATATGCCGCTGGCGCAGCCGTTTCGCATCTCGCGCAGCGTGCAATATGAAGCGCACAATCTGCTGGTGCGCATTCAAGAAGGCGACCTGGTGGGCATCGGCGAATGCGCCCCACGCACCTATTACGGCGAAACGCAGGCGACCGCGATGGCCGCTGTCACACAATATGCCGAACATCTCGGCGTCGATCCCTTCGCCATCGAGCACATCAACGCCCGGTTAGATCGCGTGCTGCACCGTAACAACGCGGTACGGTCCGGCATCGACATGGCGCTCTATGATCTGGTGGGCAAGAAACTGGGCGTGCCGGTTTATCGCCTGCTGGGCCTCAGCCCTGCCCACACGCCGCCCACATCCTACACCATCTCCATCGACTCGCCCGCCGAGATGGCGCACAAAGCCATACTGGCGCGCGACTATCCCATTCTCAAGATCAAGCTGGGGACAA
Organism: Pseudomonadota bacterium; assembly: GCA_021323815.1. Taxonomy (GTDB): domain Bacteria; phylum Chloroflexota; class Ktedonobacteria; order Ktedonobacterales; family JACDGC01; genus JAJPKG01. Next base: position 9,363 of record JAJPKG010000118.1, on the reverse strand, counting down.
AGCATGATCTCGATATCGTGCGCGAGATCCGCGATGTCAGCGATGCTATCCTGCGCGTGGATGCCAACGCCGCGTGGACGGTGAAAGAAGCATTCCGCATGATCGAGCTGCTCGCGCCCTATCGCATCGAGCTGATCGAGCAGCCCATTCCGCCGGGCGACATCGCCGGGCTGAAGCTGCTGCGCGAGCATAGCCCCATCCCCATCTTCGCCGATGAAAGCTGCGTCACCTGCGAAGACATTCCCCGCTTGGCGGGAGCGGTGGACGGCGTCAACATCAAGCTGGTGAAGTGCGGTGGCATCAGCCAGGCGCTGAAGATGATCCACGTGGCGCGAGCGCATGGGCTGAGCGTGATGATCGGCTGCATGGTCGAAAGCTCGCTGGGCATCACCGCCGCTGCGCACCTGGCCCCGCTGGTGGACTATCTGGATCTCGACGGCGCGCTGTTGCTGGCGGAAGATCCCTTCATCGGCGTGGAGATGGTCGAGGGGCGGCTGATGCTGCCGGACGGTCCCGGTCTGGGCGTGCGCCCGCGCAGCCTGGGGCGCTTCCTCGAAGAGTCTGAGCGGCGCATTCTGTTGGGTGCCGGTTCACTCACCGATCAGCACAAGGAGCACGACCACGCGATGGCAAGCAACGGCAACGGACATCATCCCACCCGCGCGGATGCCTGGAAACTGGTGGAAGCGCACGTACAGCAAGACAGTCTGCGCCGCCACATGCAGGCGGTGGAAGCCGCCATGCGCGCCTATGCTCGCAAATATGGCGAAGATGAAGAACTGTGGGGCATGACCGGCCTCTTGCACGACGTGGACTATGAGGAATATCCCGACCTCAACGTGCACACGCACATGGCGGCGCAATGGCTGCGCGAGGGCGGTTATGACGAATCGATCATCCACGCCATCCTGGCCCACAATGATGTGAATAACATCCCGCGTGACGACCTGATGTCAAAGGCGCTGGTGGCCTGCGATGAGATCACCGGCCTCATCCGCGCCACCGCCTTGATGCGCCCCGACAAGAGCATCATGAACCTGGAAGCGCCTTCCGTGCGCAAGAAGATGAAAGACAAATCCTTCGCCCGCGAGATTCACCGCGAGACCATCATCAACGGCGTAGCGGAACTGGGGGTGGACCTGGACGAGCACATCACCTTCGTCATCGAAGCCATGCGCACCATCGCGCCGGTGCTGGGGTTGGAAGGAACGGGCGCTGCCGCCGGAACCAGCACAGCTGGGGAGGCATCCTCCTCATAAAACTCCCCCTCCAGCTCTGCTGGGGAGGGAGACGGAGGGTGGAGCTAACCCGCATTCATCCCGTGATGGGATAATGGCGCACGCGGGGAGCGTCGGCGAAAAGACCATTGATGTGCTGGCGATAGGCTGGGAAAAGCGGTCCGTTGCGAAACGTCACCAGGTGATCTTCCAGCGCGCGCCAGCGGACGAGCAGCACAAACTCGTGTGGATCTTCCACTGAGGCGGCGACCTGCGCGCCCAGGCAGCCTTCCGCCTGGCGAATGACCTCGATGCCGCGCGCGATGCCCTCCGCGAAGGCATCGGCTTGGCCCGGAAGTGCGGTGAATTCGGCGATTTCCAGGATCATGCTATTGCGCCGCCTCGCGCTCCAGCTTGGCCTTCAAGTTCGTCAAATAGTCTTTCGCCGCTTTCGTGTCCTGGTTGTTGAGCGAGGCGACCGCGATGGGGAAAACCGCCACATTCGCTTTCCAGGTCTTCAAGATGCCATCCAGCGTCTTCAGGGCTTGAATGTCGAGGCCCACCAGTTGCGAGAAGCCCTGCGCCTTTTCCACGGCGGCGCTGGCCACATCTAAGGTGATCTCAGTCAGGCCGGCGAGCAGATTGGCGATGGGCAGCACGAATAGTTGAACGGCGTTATGGGTGATGTCGGCGACGTTTTCAGCCACATCGATGCCGATGCCTTCCAGGTTGACCAGTTCCTTCGCCAGCTCGCGCCGCCCGGCGTTGATGGCGTTCTGAATCTCTTGTTCCGCCAGGTTGCCCGCACCCTTGAGGATTTGATCTTTTTCCGCGACGGCAATGCCCACCACGCCCAGGCCGGCGGCGGCGATGAGGGCGCGACGGCCCATTTTCTTGCGCTCTTCAGCCTCCGCTGCATTGCGGCTCAGGTTGCCGGCTCCGGCAGTCGAGTAGGTTGCTGGAACGGGTTCACGTTGGTTCATGGATCAGCCTCCTCAAAAATCGTCGGTTGTCGCGCCCTTTCACGCAAGTCGCCATCTCCGAAGTACGCGGTGCGCAGGTTACGTAGATGTTACGCGCTTTATACGCGATATCGCAAGGCCGACTCCTGTGAAACATGTCACAACCACTGGATCAGACCCTTTCCTGTGTGGTCTCTTTCACATCTGACGTGCCAGATTTGTCTGGAATCCGCGTGAATTTCTCCTTCGGCTGTTCTATGAGGATGTGATACGATGGTAAGAGAAGGAACGCTCGTTTTGCTGGATGCGCGTGCGGAAATCAGTGCCTGCTCTGCGGTCTGATCGCCTTTTGGCTGAAACATCTAGGAATTGCCCATCATGACCACCATTCGCGGGGTCGTGCGCGTGCTGTCGCCCGCCGCCGATGCCGGCCAACCTGCGCCGGGTCAACTTGTGCCGGAACATACCCTGGCGCTGCCAATCCTTGACGATGTTCTCACCCTGGGCAGCGACTTGCATAATGCCGTCGTGCTGTTTGATCCTGAAGTGGAAAGCGAGCACGCGCTGCTGCGCTATCAGCGCGGCGCGTGGACGCTGGAAAATCTGGCGGAAAAGGGCGTGGTGCGCGTCGAGGATGTGACGGTGCCGCCGCACATGATGGCGGCCATCGCGCCGGGGCAGTGCTTTCAGGTCGGCACGACGCGGATGCAACTAGTGGCCCCCGATCTGCCCCTGAGCCTGATGGTGCTGGCCGAAGAAGGCCCCTATGCTTCGCAGTCCACCACCGGCGCGCTGTTGCAAAATCCGCGAGCGTTGTGGCGCGCTCCCCGCGGGCTGGCACGTCTGGGGCTGCTGGCGGTGCTGGGAGGATTTATCATCGCGTTCGTGCTGGTCGCCATCGGTCTGGGAACGCTCATCACCAATCGCGTGCTCACCGGCGGTGGCAGCAACGTGCTGGCGGCACTGACGCTGCCGTTGATCCCCGCCGCCGGCATCATCCTCCTCACTGCGCTCATCGACCGCTATGAACGCGAACCCTGGTATCTGCTGCTGAGCGCCTTCCTGTGGGGGGCCATCATCGCCATTCCCCCGGCAGTGCTCATCGAAAAGACCATCGTACCCGCCATCAGCGCGCTCTCATTCCCCCAGTTGCCGCGCATGGGAGCAGATCTGGTGCAGTCGGCGCTGCTCGGCTTGAATTACGGCGTCACCGAAGAGGTGGTGAAGGGCGCGGGGCTGATTGCGTTGCTGCTGATCGTCCGTGACCGCTTCGAAAATATCACCGACGGCATTCTGTATGGCGCGATCATCGGCGCGGGCTTCGCCATGACCGAAAATATCGCCTATTTCGTCACCGCCGAATCCTCGCGGTTGGCGCTGACCTTCTTGATCATCGGGCGCGTGCTGCTGGGCTGGCTGGGGCATTCGACTTTCACCGCATGCTTTGGAGCCGGTCTGGGCTATATGCGCGAGCGGCGCGCGCCTTTGCGCCCCTGGCTGCCGCCGCTATTGGGCTTTCTTGTGGCGGTTTGCCTGCACAGTCTCTTTGATTTTGTCAACTCGCAGGCCACCATCGCCGTCAACGACGCTCCCGCCTCTGCACTGGTGAAGACGTTGACCGTGCTGGCGATTGTTGCCAACTACATTCCCTTGGTTATTGCTGCCGTGGTGCTGTGGACTATGTTGCAGCGCTCGCTGGCGCGCGAAGCCGGCGTGCTGCGCGAATATCTGGTGGACGAAGTGCGCCAGGGGGTTGTGACGCCGGAAGAATATGTGGTGTTGCAGCATGCCTCGGCGCGTCAGCGATTGCAGCGCGCTTTGCTGCTGCTGCGCGGCGCGCGGTTGTGGTGGGCCACGCGCTCGCTGCACGCGGCCATCGTGGGCTTGGCGTTCGCCAAATGGCGCGCCTCCATCCCCCCCGGCGATACCGCGCCGCCCTTCGCGCCACCAAACGCCTATCGCGCCCGCATCCGCAGGCTGCGCCGCCTGTTGCGCGACAGCCAGCCGCCAGCGGATCAAGCCGGCTCATCCTCAAATCTGCCGTCCATGAGCCTGGGCGGATGACAATCAGGTGGCGAATGGAACCGCCGACACAAAAAAGGAAGCCGGATGTCGCTTCCGGCTTCTTCGTCCTTCGGCAAGAGCATTTTAACCCGCCAGCCATGCCACCGCGAAAATGACGGCATAGAAGGACGTGAACTGCAAACCTTCCAGCCAGGTGGTTTCGCCATCCACGGTGACGATCTGGAACAGATAGGCGATCAACGCGAAGATCGCCAGCACAAAGACGCCAAAGGTCAGGGTAAAATCGGTGGCACCGGCGATGTGCGAAACGAGCACCAGCAACGGCGCAATCAACAAACCCACTTGCATGGCAGAGCCGGCTGTGACCGCCAGACAGGTTTCCATGCGGTTATGGAACGCGGCAGAAACCGCCGCCGAAAGTTCCACAAGATTGCTGGCGATGGGCAACAGAATGAAGCCGACGAAAAAGGGGTTTAGTCCCAATCCATGAGTCAGCGTTTCATTCTCGAAGACTTTGGCCATGTTTTCTGAGATGAACACGACACCCGCTGTGCCGGCAATCAAAATGGCGAACTCCCACAGCGCGATGCCGCGATTGCGATCTTTCGCCTCTTGTTGGGCGCGCGTCGGCTTGGCCTTGCCCTGGCGTTGCTCGCGCTGCTCGCGCTCCAGGCGTGCATTGATGATCTCTGCAATGGTTGAAGAGTCATTCACTCCAGCTAAAGACGGAGACGGAAGCGCCTCGCTCCGTTTCATGGTCGCTGCCGCTTGCTGGGCAGCATATTGCTCGGCTTGGCGTGCCGCTTCATCCTGTGCGGCTTGCGGCGCAGCGGGGCCTAATTGGTCGCCGCGCAGGGCTTCCGCCACTTCTGCGGGGTTTTCCACCGTCGCCTGGATATCACGGAACTTGAAGATGGTCCAGCCCAAATAGCCGATGTAGGCGACAATGAGCACCATCGCCGTGATGTTGCTCAAGGTTGTTACATCACTTGAGCTGATGCTAAAAACCGCGCCACCTATACCTCTATCTCCCAATCCAACCCCAAATTCTTTGGCAACAGTCGGCAATGCCAGCGCGATCACCGCGATGGTGATCATCTCTGCATATTGGTTGGAATATTCCGCGCTGAACTGCATGCGCCCGTTCTTCATGCCACCAATGAGGATCGAGATGCCCAGGATGAACAGGATGTCGAGAACGATCGTGCCACTGATGGAACTTTGCACGATGGTTAAAATATGCGCGCGCTCAGGGTCATCAGGGGAAAGATGTGCGGCGGTGAAAAGAGCCGAGGCGGTCAGCACGAAATAGGCCACGTTGCCAAAAAAGGCGTGCAGCAAACCCCCGACAAGCTGCCCCAGGCGCTCGATGAGATCTTCCGTCACCACCTCGATGAAAGTCGAGAGGGGAATCAGCACCAGCATGCCGGAAAAGAACCTGACGGCCTCTTGGGGTATGCCGAAGGGCAGCAGGGACGTGATGAGTGATGGTTGAAAGAAAGGGATCAATCCCAGGAACAAGACTGCCCGCCAGGCCTTGCGAAACCGATAGCGCAGCGGCTTCTGCTCGTATTCTTTTTCGCCGCTTGGCACGGGGGCGGGAGCCACAGCAACAGAACCCACGGGAACGCTCCTTTAGATAAGAAAACTCATATCTTGCGACAGCACTAGCATAACAGACGAAAGAACTCCGCGTCAAAGGATCTTTTTGCCGTCCCTTTGTGACATGCGTAACACTTTGCAACAGAACGCCGTGCCGGATCGTCTTGTTGCATGACGAGGATGGCATCACAGGCGAGAGAACGTCGTTGTGTTAGTCGTGTTGAAAGGCGGCGTACCCATGTTAACCTCGTTGAGACGCATCTATTTTTATATCATCGCGGCAGGCGCGTTGCTGTTCATTGCCGGCGCGTTGCAAAACTTCATCTACCAGCTGCTGGTGCAAGCCGGCGTGCGCGACTATGCCTTCAATAGCCCCACGCCGCAGGCGTTCAGCCAGTCGGTCGCGTTCCTGCTGGTGGCGCTGGCGATTGTCGCGCCCGTAGGCGCGCTGCATTGGTGGTTCATTCGCCGCGATGCGCAAGAAGATCCAGAGGCGCTACGCGGGGTGGTGCGCGAGATCTTCCTGGATCTGCTGACGCTGAGCATCGGCACAACCGTCATCATTGCCGGAGCGGCAACGGGCTACGCCGCCTTCTTATCGCCGGACGAAGGGCCAAGCGTCGCCAGCCCGCTTGCGGTGTTCCTGGCATGGGGACTGGCCCTGGCAGCGTTGATTGTTGGGCGCCGCGCCACCCCGCCGGACCAATTGCCGGCGGCGCGCGGCATCTCAATGGCGCTGGGCTATCTGCAACAACTGGGGCTGCTCATCGCAGTGGTCGTCGCTGGCAGCTTTGCCGTGCAAAACCTGTTGGATCGGACCATCACGGCGTTGCCCTCGTGCAATGTCAACTTCGACAACCTCGGACCCTGCCAGGAAGTTCCCTCCACGCCGCTGGGCAGCGCGATAGCCTTGTTCGTCATCTTCGCGCTGGGGCTGGCCGGCTTCACCATCTGGACGCGCCGCGACACCAGCAGCATCTTTCGCCGCCTGGCCGACGCGGCATTCTTGATCACCGGCACCATCACCGCCGTCACCGGCGTCTTCATGGCAGCAGATCTGGTGTTGCATCTGGTCGCTGGTGTGCCGGGCGTTGCGTGGCCGGAAGCCATCATCACCAGCATCGGTTTTGATCAGCACTATCTGTTTGTGGGGCCGCTGGTGATGGGCGTGGGCGTGCTGGCGTTTTATCTGACGCGTGCCTTCCTGGCGCGAGAGCAACGGCAGCAGGCGCGCCAGACGGCACTGGTGGCGGTGGCGCTGCCGCTGGCGGTCATTTTCCTTTCGTCGCTGATCAGCCTGCTCGCTGGTCTGTTCGACAATCTGCGCGGGCATCCCTATGACACGGAAACCTGGCTGGGCACGTGGAGTGGGTTTATCAGCGGCATCGCCTGGGTGGGGCTGTGGCCCGTTCTCGCCCACATGAGCGATCCGCATGGCAAGGGGCCGGCTGTGCCGCGCCGCGTCTACGAGATTATCCTGCTGGGCGGCACGCTGTTAGGGGCGATCATCAGCCTGGCCGTTGCGCTCTATTTCCTCATCACCAGTGCCATCAATGCGACGGCGGATCCTTCCGGCGCGGCTGAGACGAGCGCATTTTCCGCCGCTCTGGTGCTGGGCGCGGTCGCTGGCTACTATTATTTTGTGTTTCAGCGCGATCAGCGCATTTTGCGCCTGCGCGCTCCTACGGCAACATCTCCTGCTTCCGCCCCTGCCGAAGCAGGCTCAGACGCGTCACTCGTCCCTGCCACGTTAGAAGAGGTATTGCAGCAGGTAGCTGCCAGCAAACTGGCCGTTCCCCAGGCGGCACAGATCCTTCGAGAACGATTTGGGGCACGCTAGGGCATTTTGCCAACGCTTATGGCGGCTGTGCTGCATTGCAGTCCGCGCAGGCGGGCTTTGCGGCTTTCGCCCCCCAGGCGCGGTTGACGCTGTTTTCCCATTGATCCCGGACAGCCCGGAGGGGGGTATTTCCGAGCCGGGGGGGCAGCCCCCGGCAGGCAGGCCACGCAGTACCCGCACTATGGTCTAAAATGGCATGAACTGCCGAATAGCCCTTATCCAGACACATCCCCTTTTGCGGGCAAAAGCGCATGGGTTGGGGTGATCTCGTTATGTGCCGGCTTCCCGACTTGAAGCCAGTGGCACCGTAAACCAGAAGCGCGTGCCCTCGCCGGGCGCGCTGATGACACCGACGCGGCCACCGTGCCGTTCGATGATGGTGCGGCAGATGAACAGCCCCAGGCCCAGGCCGACCTCGGCGCGCTGCTGCACCTTGATGCCCGGCACGCGATAAAAGCGCTCGAAGAGGTGCTGCTGCTCTTCGGGCGCGATCCCCGGTCCCTGGTCGCAGACTTCCACGCGAGCAAAGCCGGTGCGGGCGCGGACTTTCACCGTCACCGGCTGCTCTTCCGGCGCGTATTTTAGCGCGTTGGTCAGATAATTGGTGACAACCTGCCCGAGGCGGTCGGCGTCGCCGGTGATAAGCAGTGTGTTGCGGCGCGGCAGGTCCAGCACAATGCGCCGTTCGGGCCAGGTGACGCGCTGTTCGGCCACGCTTTCGCGCACGATCTCCAGCAGATCGCAGGGTGACATGGTCAGGCGCAGCCTGCCGCTTTCGATGCGCGAGACGTCCAGCAGGTCGTCCACCAGGCGGCGGATGCGCTGGCTTTGCCCCTCGGCGCGGCTAACCATGACATCCAGCCGCTCCAGGCGCGGGCGCACGCGTGACAGGGGAAGATCAGAAAGCAGCGGGCGCAGGTCTGTGAGCTGGCGCGCGGCGATCTGGAGGTTGGCCAGCAGCGATGTGAGCGGCGTGCGCAGTTCGTGGCTGGCGATGCTCAAAAAGTCGTCCATCTGCTTTTTGGCTCGCTCGGCCACCAGCATCTGGGTTTGTGCCGCCTCGCGCTCGGCCAGCAGCCGCTCGCGTTCGAGCACCAGCGTCAGCAATCCAGCGATGCCGCCGGCGATCTCGATCTCTTCGGCGGTGTAGGTATGGGGAACGGGGCCGAAATCCAGCGAGAGAATGCCCACCAGGTCGTGGCCGCTGCGCATGGGACACAGCAGCGCCATGCTGCTGCCGAACAAGTGCTCTTGCCGGGGTGGTGGGGTGGCATCCAGCACGATGCTGTTGCCCGCGCTCAACGCGGCGATGTGCCGGGCCTCTAAAAAATCGGCCAGGCGCGTGTCGGCGAGGCTGGCATGCCACGCGGCGGCTTCTTCGGGGGAGACGCCGGCGATGGCGAGCGGCTGCTGGCGGCCCGTCGCCGCGTTATAGGTGGTGATCGCCGCGCGGGCGCAGCCCACCATCTGCCGCGCGCTCTCGGCAAGGTTCGCCGCGTCGCCCGCGCCGGGCACCCCAAGCACCAGGGTTTGGGCGAGATCCAGCAGGGCGCTGAGCGCCTGGCGCGTGCGCAACGACAGCCAGCGGCGCTGAGTGATATCGTGCGTGATGACCACCGCGACCTGAATGGTGCCATCCGCGCCGCGCAACGGGCTGTCGCTGACGGCGAGGACGCGTTATTGCCCATCCAGCCCGCGTAAGGCGAGATCCACTGCC
>JAJPKG010000124.1 GCA_021323815.1 Pseudomonadota bacterium | reverse complement strand
TCCTGGCGGAGCGACTCGCTGAGCGCCGTCACGCCGAATTTCGTCAGGTTATACACATTGGAGCCATTGCGCGCGATGCGCCCTGCCACTGAACTGATGTTGACCAGATCTGCCACCTGGCGCGGACCATCTTGCGCAGCCTGCACCAGATGCGGCAGCGCGGCGTGGGTGATATAGAGCAGCCCGTTTACATTCAGCGCCACCATGCGCTCCCAATCTTCCAGCGGCGCGCCCAGGGCGGGACCGAGCAACATCACTCCGGCATTGTTCACCACTGTATCCAGCCGGCCCAGTTCGCTCACCGTGCGCTCGACAGCCGCCAGTGCCTGATCTTGGTCTGTAATATCTTTTTGCATCACCAGCACGCGCCCGCCCTGGTGGGTGATCTCGGCGGCGAGTTGTTCCAGTCGCTCTTTGCGGCGCGCTGCCACCGCCACTGTTGCCCCGTGCGCTGCCAGCGCCCGTGCCGTCGCCTCGCCGATGCCACTGCTGGCCCCTGTGACCAGCGCCACCGTTCCCTCAAGAATCTTCGTCATGCGAAATCGTCTGTCTCCGCTGAATCCGCCTCTGAGGCTGATATGTTTGCTGCGGTTTATGGAAACCAGATAAGGATTGTAGGCGGGGAAGACGGGTTAAGACAAGAGGAAGGTGCAGCAAACAGAGTATGGTCGGCCAGCTAGTGGCCCCCTCGCCAGCAGATTTGAAGAGGAGGATCAAACAAGCAGGCCGAATACACCGCTTGCGTGGACCTTGCTCTAATTGGCAGTATTACTCGCGTACCTGCACATCGGCAGATGCAGCGGCAACCGGGGCGACATCAGGTGCAGGCGGCGGGGGGGCCGCGCTGCGCAGGCGCAAACCGGCGTAGATTCCCGCGCTCACCATCAACAGTGCGCCGCCGGAAAAAATGGTGTCGATGGGGCCGAACTGCAAACCGAGCGCGTGCGCGTGGAAGCCTGCCAGCACCGAACTGGCGAGATAGCCCGCGAGGCCGATGGAAAGCAATTGCGCGCCCATCGAGGTTGGCGTGATGACCGCGATGACGCGCCCCACCATCTCGCGTGGCGTGTTACGCAAGACTAGCGGCCCTATGGTGACATTGAGGCACATCTGTACGATGCCCATCAGAAATACCAGCACCAGCGCCGGAAGAAACTGGGTCATGCGTGTCAGCGCCAGGAAGACAATGCCCAGCAAAATGATGGATGACACCAGCATTCGCTCAATTCCCACGCGCTGGCTGATGAAACCGGAAATGACTGCGCCTGCGATCGCTCCCACGCCGAAGATGCCGCCCAGATAACCAAGTGCGGTCACCGGCGCGTGCAGATTTTGCGTGATGAAAAAGACATTCAGTGCATTGAAACAGCCCACGCCAAGTTGGGCGATGAAGGCGAGCACCACGATGGTGCTGACCACGCGGTTGGTCAGGGCGAAGCGCAGCCCGGCGCGAAATTCTCGCCCAACGTTGCCCTGCTCGCCCGCTGCCACGCTCTGTGCTGCCGGCGGTGCCTGCACAAAGCTGATGCACGCGAATGATACGACGAACGAGAGTGCGTTGATGATCAGTGCCCATTCTACGCCAAAGCTGAACAATAATGGCGCGGCCAACGGTGGCCCGATGATGATGGCCAGGGATTGCGTTCCCTGCCCCAACCCGCTCGCCTGTGCCCGATAGCGATCCTCTACCACATCACCAATCAGTGCCAGACGAGCCGGATTGAAGAATTGCGCGCAGATGCTCGCCAGGAAGACGACGCTATAGATCATCCCCAGTTGCAGCGCTAGGGGCGGCTTGCCGCCAGCGAAAAACGGCAGCGGCACAATCCCGCTCACCAGCAGCAATGATGCGATCAGCAGCGCGCGGGCGGCATCCATGCGCAACATGGTCGTGCGTTTGTTCCATCGATCCACGAAAACGCCCGCCAGCGGGCCAACCAGGAAATAGGGAATGGTGCTGGCGATCAGCACGCCGCTGACAGCCAGAGGTGCCCAGGGCTGGATTGCGCCGTTCGGCTGGCGCGCGATCACGCCAGCGATCCACACCACCAGCGTCAGGTCAAACACCTCGTCGCCGATCAGTGAGATGGCCTGGCCGAACCAGAGAAATCCATAATTGCGATTGATCAAGATGCCGGGTTTTGGGGATGTGTCTGTTGCTGTTGCCATACTTCCTCTCTTTCGCTTTCCGCGCAAGATTGTTTCGTGCGCTGTTGCCAGCATGCCTGATAAGGGGAACAAAAAGCAAGTGCCTGTTGCACTGGCAGGATGGTTGTATATCACAGCAAAATATTAAGGCTGAGCTTGACGAGAGCATACAAGAACGTCTACGGTAGATAGTGGAGACGACAGCGCTTGCGCATCCGGCACGCGCCGGCGCATATCTCGTCTTGCACATGGATTGGAGGATGTGGTTCATGGGACGCATCATCGTAGCGAATCGGCGCGGCCACCAGGTGGTGGAATGGACCAACACCGACACCGAAGAAGCCCGCGCGCAGATCGAAGAGGCCGAGCGCATTTTGCGCGAGGCGCGTGAAAACGGCTGCCTGATCTCAAAAAAAGTGGACGGCCAGCACGTCATCGACCGCGCGCCGTTTGATCCTACCGTCGAAGAATATCAGATCGTATCTCCGATTGCTGGTGGCTAGATTTGTCGCGTGGTTGCGGCGGCTGTTCGGCTTGCCTCATGCAGAGCCGATCACCGCCGACATCGAACGTCCCTGGTTGCGCCGGTGGGATCACCTGCCCAAGCGCACGGCTGGTTTTGGCTTCACCCCTGAAGACTATGAAGCCGCGTATGAGCGTGCCCGCGAGGTTGCCCGCACGACGCTGGGCGAAGAACTGTGGGCGCAGCTTCAGCGCCAGGGATATCTCGACGTGCCGTCAAAACTCGTTCCCGGCATGACCTATCGCCTGCGCGTGGGCCGGCGCATCCAGGTCATCTGCGCGCTGGGTGTCACCTCGCCCTGGCCCTATCGCTATCTCTGCATCAACCCCGTCTATCCCCTGCCCGAAGAGGAATTTTTTGCCCATCTCTATCTCTATGTGCGCGACCGCGAAGACCTAGTCATGAAAGTCGCCGCGCCCCAACCCTGGGATCAAGCTCTGGGCCGCACGTTTTGACCGCTATTGTTGCATCTTGGCCACTTCGAGATAGATCATCAGCGACATGGCGTCGAGCTTCATCGTGTTTTCCGGCGACCCCTGAATCTTGATCGCCCCTTGCATATAATTCGACGCCGGATTCTCATCGCACCAAAAGATATTTGCCAGATCTTCGCTGCTGCCGCGCACAATCAGATCCGGCGCGGTGGTCGAGCCGTCGCTGACGCTGGCGCTGCCGCCATGCACCGTCATGGTGAAACCCGCGTTGATGTCCGTCGCCTCGATGTAAATGACGCAATTCCATCCTTTGAGCGCCTGCTGCACCCGCTGGCTCTTCTGCGCCTGCTGCACATAATCATCCAGCGCTTCGCGCAGTTCTTCGCGTGTCGCCATGCCCTGTCTCCTATCCAAAAATTTCTGCGACGGGCGTGCTGAAACCGGGCAGCGCCGCGCCCCCCGTCAGCGTCGTTGTCTCATCCAGCACGTGCACTGGTGCCGGCGGCTCATAGACGTGGCAGCGCCGCGAACTCTTCGGCGGTCATGCGCCAATCAGGCTGTGGCAATGCAGCCATCTTCGGCACTCCCCCGCATATGTATCGTTTCCAGCATAGCATGCCCCGTTTTCACTGGCAAGGCATCGCAGTTGGCATCATTTGTCCCTGCGGGGCATGCCACCACTGCTACGGACCTGATAACGCCGGTGGTGTGACACGGTGAATTCTTCACCGTCGCGCATCGCCCTGCTGGTGTGGTAGGATTTCCTTGCATATGCACACAAGGAGGGCGGGCGCGCCATGAGCAATCCCAAGCTGCAACTGACGGTGATTGAGGGGCAAGGAGTGCCACGCGGCGAGGCGCTGGTCACGCCGGCCACGTTAGCGGCGTTGCAGTGTGCCGCCGGCGATGCCGTGCAGATTCACGGCGAGCGCGCCACCGTCGCCCGCGTGGGCACGTGGCCCGCAGAGCAACTGGCCGCGCAAGCCATCCCCCAAAACGCGCTGGCGATGGACGGCCTGACGCGCCAGAATGCCGGGGTATCGCTCGGCGAAACGGTCACCGTGGAGCGCGTGGAAGCGCCGGTCGCCGTCAGTGTCGCCCTTGTTCCCGTTGCTGGCGCTGCCGCCCTCAGCGATGCCGATCTGCGTCACGTGGGACGTGCTCTGCGCGGATTGGTCGTCTCGGCGGGCGATCTGGTGCGCGTGCCGGGGCTGGGCCTGGCGGCGCGCGAATTTCAGGTGCTTTCCACCAATCCCGCCAGCGTCGTGACGCTGGCCGCCGGCACCATGCTGCGCCTGCAACCCACCGGCAGCAGCGCGGCGGCGCGCAGCAGCCACGTCACTTATGAGGATGTCGGCGGGCTAGGCCGCGAATTGCAGCACATCCGCGAATTGATCGAGCTGCCTCTGGTGCACCCCGAAGTTTTTGCGCGGCTGGGCATTGAAGCGCCCAAAGGCGTGTTGCTTTATGGGCCGCCGGGCACGGGCAAGACGCTCATCGCCCGCGCCGTCGCCAACGAGAGCAGCGCCCGTTTCTTCAGCATCAGTGGGCCGGAGATCATCGGCAAATATTACGGCGAGAGCGAGGCGCAGTTGCGGCGCGTCTTCGAGCAGGCGCAGCGCCACGCCCCCAGCGTGGTGTTCATCGACGAGATCGACGCCATCGCCCCCAAACGCTCCGAGGTCTATGGCGAAGTAGAAAAACGCGTCGTCACCCAGATGCTGGCGCTGCTCGACGGCATCACCGCGCGTGGCCAGGTGATCGTCATCGGCGCAACCAACCGGCCAGACGCGCTGGATCCCGCCTTGCGCCGTCCGGGCCGCTTCGACCGCGAGATCGCCATCCACGCGCCGGATATGGCCGGACGCATCGAGATCCTGCGCATCCACAGCATGGATATGCCCCTGGCGGCGGATGTGGATCTCACCGAGATCGCGCGCATCACCCCCGGCTTCGTGGGGGCGGATCTCACCGCGTTGTGCCGCGAGGCTGCGCTGGCGGCGCTGCGGCGCGTGCTGCCCGGCGCGTCGCTCATG
>JAJPKG010000142.1 GCA_021323815.1 Pseudomonadota bacterium | reverse complement strand
TTGACCTTGTTCTCGTCCAGACCAAGCTCTTGAATGACGGCCAGATTCTGCACGGCGAACGCTTCGTTCAGTTCCACCAGATCGATGTCGCCCAGTTGCATGCCGGCGCGGGCGAGGGCTTTGCGCACGGCGGGAACGGGGCCGATGCCCATGATTTCCGGCGCGACGCCGCTGACCGACATGGTGATGACGCGGGCCAACGGTTGAATGCCCAGTTCTTTCGCCTTCTCGGCGTTCATCAGCACCACTGCCGCCGCGCCGTCATTCAGCGGACTGCTGTTGCCGGCGGTGACGGTGCCGCCCTTGATGAACGCGGGTTCCAGCGTCGCCAGCTTTTCCAGCGAGGTGTCGCGGCGCGGGCCGTCATCCACCGTCATCGTCTCGCCGTTGGGCAAGGGGATGGGGACGATCTCGCGGGCGAAGGTGCCGTCATCAGTCGCCTTGATGGCGTTCATGTGGCTGCGCAAGGCATAGCGATCTTGCTCTTCGCGGCTGATGGCATATTTCTTGGCCAGGTTCTCCGCTGTCATGCCCATTGGGATGTAGGCTTGCTCGAACTCGGTGGTCGTCTTGCCGTGCCCTCCACACACTTCGATGCCGGCAGGATTCTCGTACAGTTTTGGATTGAAACTGGGGTTGAAGCCGCCCATCGGCACGCGCGACATCGACTCGACGCCCGCCGCCACAATGGCATCGCCCTGGCCCAGCATAATTGCCTGCGCGGCCATGTTCACCGCCGTCAGGCTGCTGGCGCAGAAGCGGTTCACCGTCACGGCGCCAATCGAAACGGGCAAGCCCGCCAGCCCGGTGATGAGGCGGGCGACATTCATGCCCTGCTCGCCCTCCGGGAAGGCGCAGCCGACGATCATATCTTCGATGAGGTTGGGATCCAGTTGCGGCACGCGCTCCAGCGCAGCGCGCACCACCAGCGCGGCCAGGTCGTCGGGCCGCACATCCTTCAAGCTGCCCTTGTTGGCGCGCCCAATGGGGCTGCGCAGGGCGCTGACAATCACTGCTTCGGGCATAGCGAAAAGCTCCTGTTTCATCACAAGAAGGACGAGACGCGAAGATCGGGAAGGAAGCGAAGACCACGACGATTTTTTTGAGCCGGCGGTTGATGATGTTTTCGAATAAACGGTGGACCCCAGCCCATAGGGGTTTCCTTTCCGAGCCGGGAGGTTTGAACTCCCGGCGAGCGTGCCAGATGAGGTCCCCGCTCTGTTCTCAAACCGCATCAACCGCGCCTAAGTGCGTTCCGCCACGAAGTCCAGCCAAGCCGGACTGGACTAACTCTCTATTCCTCAAAAGCCCTTCGTGTTTCTTCTTTATCTTCGCGTCCTTCGTGCCCCGTCCTCTTATTCTGGTCGTTTGAGAATGACCCATTCGACGGTAACAACGGTGACGACGGTTGTGAGATCGCTCTCATCGTAAAGCGCGACGGCGGTGGAATATTTGGCGCGGCCCTCTCTGGCGAAGGCGTTGCGCACCATCTGAATCGCCTCATCGCCCAGTTCGCCCCGCGCGATGAGCGAACCATGCGACGGGCGGCGATATTCGATCTGCGCCTGTTTATTCAGCGGCAGCAATTGCGCCAACTGCGCGCCGAAGATCAAGAAATTCAGCGCGCCCGAAGCGGCCTCGCCCAGCGCATATTGCGCGGCGGCGTGCATGGTGCCGACGTGGTTCGCCAGCTCCGGGCGCAGCGGCAGGCGCAATTCCACCGCGTTCGGCGTGACGCCGACGACCTCAATCCCCAGCGTGCGGTTGAACGGCACCGCTTCTAAGAGCGCCTGCCCGATATCCATGCTGATCTGCTCCTGAGGGTTTAGGACGAGACGCAAAGGCCGCGAAAGTGTAGGAAAGGAACACGAAGGATTTTTGAGGTATAGCCGATGTCGTGATCGAGAAGCAGGTGAGCGTCATCAGCGTCGCCCCTGCACACGCGATGGCAGGATTGGTCTGTAGGGGCAATCCCTTGTGGTTGCCCTGGTCCAGTGGTATCAACCTTGCCATTATCAGCTTTTTCAAAAACTTCGCGTCTCTTCGCCTTCTTCGTGTCCTTCGCGTCTCGTCTCTTCCTTACGCCAGCGGATAGCCACCTTTGGCGATGACGAGATCGGCCACGCCGCGCTGAAGTTCGGTGCCGTTGACATCCAGATCAGCCAGGTAGCCGCGCACCAGCTTCAGTTCGCTGGCGCGATCCTCACCTTCCATCGCAGACTCGATGATGCGTTCCAGCGAGGTGCGGATCTGTGGCAGCAAGCGCCACGCAACCAGGTTGGCCAGTTGCGCGTGCACCTTCGCCTGCGGATCGTTGCGCTTCGCGGCCTGGATGGCGCGGCCCAGCGTGCTGTCGATGGCGAAGAGGTTGATCAGCAGATCGCCGGTGTTGCCCAGGAATTCCTGCTCCTCGCGGATGTTGGCAACGTATTTCATCGACGACTTCATCACGCCATAGATGGCGGCGCGCTTGGCGCGTTCCAGCGCGTTGACGGTGGAGCGCAACTCGGTTGGGACGCCAGCGCCGGCGAAATCGGGGATGTTGCCGCTCGTCGCCTGCTCTTCGACTTCCGGCACGATGGCGAAGAGATCCAGCTTGCCGGCCATCACCTTCTCGAAGACTCTGCCGGCGGCCAGCAGGCGATTGATCTCGTTGGTGCCCTCAAAGATGCGGCTGATGCGCGCGTCGCGGTACGCTTTTTCGACGGCATAGCCATGCATGAAGCCGTTGCCGCCGTGAATCTGCACGCCTTCATCCGCCACGCGGCCCACCGCCTCGCTGCCGAACACTTTGGCGATGGCATCTTCGACGGCGAATTCTTCCAGCGCTGCCAGTTGCGCCTGCTTGTTCTCGCCCGCCGACTCGCGTGCCCCCTCGATGTAGCCGGCGGTGCGGAAGCCGATGCTTTCGACGGCATATTCATCCGCCGCCATGCCCGCCAGTTTCGCTTTGATCAAGCCGAAATGGTTGATGGACTGGCCGAACGCCTTGCGCGTGGCCGCGTAGTCTGTGCTGACGGCCATCATGTTGCGGATGCCGCCGACGCCGCCGACGCCCAGTTTCAAGCGCCCGATGTTGAGGATGTTAAAGGCGATCTTGTATCCCTTGCTGATCTCACCCAGGACGTTTTCCACCGGCACCTTCACGTCGTTGAAGAACACCAGGCGCGTGGACGATCCCTTGATGCCCATCTTCACTTCTTCGGGACCAAGCGAGACGCCCTCGGCGTGCATATCCACGATGAAGCCGGTGTATTTCACGTCGTCGATCTTGGCGAAAGCCACGCCGATATCCGCGATGCCGCCGTTCGAGATCCATTGCTTGGTGCCGTTGAGGATGTAATATTTGCCATCGGGGCTGAGTTCGGCGCGCGTCTTGATCGCCATCGCATCAGAACCCACGCCTGGCTCGGTGAGGCAATAGCAGCTGACGATCTCGCCCGTGACCATCTTGGGCAGATATTTCGCCTTCTGCTCCTCGGTGCCATAAAAGACTATGGGTAACAGGCCGATGGTGGTCTGCGTGCCAAACGCGACGGCGAACGATGCTTCGGCGATCTCGCTGGCGACGATGGCGGCGTAGACCAGGCCCAGGTCTTGTCCGCCGTACTCTTCGGGCACATCCACGCCCAGCAATCCCTGCTCGCCTGCCTTGCGCAGCAGCGCGCGCAGCAGGCCTGGCTCCTGATTGTCGATAGCCTCAGACTTGGGCAGCACCTCGCGCTCGACGAAGGTACGCGCCAGCTTGCGAACCTCGCGCTGGGTGTCATCGAAGCCTTCAACGGTCAAAAACTCGGCTTCGGTGACGGGGGTGGTGAGGAAACTCGCGCCCTGTGTGGTGGCGCGCACTTCGGTTGCCATGTGTGACTCTTTCTCCTGTGAACTGGGGCGAGACGCGAAGGGCACGAAGATTTTTCGCGGGATTTGACCGCTTTGGCAAGCTTCTGAACCATCTCAAAGGCACTTTCGCGTCTCTTCCCTTCCTTCGTGATCTTCGCGTCTCGTTCTTTTCCCTTTACTCTCGTCTCTGCTATTTGCTCTGCTGTTGCTTCGCCTGATATTCGGCGATGGCTTCGTCGCGCAGGGCACGGCGCAGCGGTTTGCCGATGAGCGTCTTGGGCAGGTCATCGCGGAAGACGACCTGCTTGGGCACTTTATAGACCGCCAACTCCTGCTTGCTGAAATTGATGATGTCATCGGCGGTGGCTTTCTGCCCTTCTTTCAACACCACATAGGCGCGCACGGTTTCGCCGCGATAGTCATCCGGCACGCCGACGACCACGACCTCTTGCACGGCGGGATGCTTGGCCACCACTTCTTCCACCTCGCGCGGATAGATGTTGTAGCCGCCAGCGATGATGAGGTCTTTGGCGCGGTCAACGATGGCGAAATAGCCGTCTTCGTTCATCACGGCAATGTCGCCGGTGTGCAGCCAGCCGTCGCGCAGTGTCTTGGCTGTCTCTTCAGGGCGGTTCCAATACCCTTGCATCACCTGTGGGCCGCGAATGACCAGCTCGCCGCGCTCGCCGACGGGCACCGGCTGATCGGTCTGCGGATCGACCACGCGCGCTTCGGTGTTGGGCAGCGGCACACCGATGGTGCCGAGCCGCCGGTCGCCCCACAAGGGATTGGAATGCGTTACCGGACTGGCTTCTGAAAGGCCGTATCCCTCGCAGATGTGCGCGCCGGAAACGCGCTCGAAGCGGTTCTGCACTTCTTCCAGCAGCGGGGCCGCGCCGGAAAGGCAGATGCGCACCGAATCGATCTTCTCGCCCTTGTGGCGCTTCTCAATCTCTTTGGCGATGGCCAGATACATCGTCGGGATGCCGGGGAAGAGATCCGGATGATATTTCTGGATCGCCGCCAGCACGTCCGCTGGCACGAAGCGCGGCATCAGCACCATCGTTGAGGCGTTATAGACGTTCATGTTCATGCCGACGGTCAGGCCATAGACGTGAAAGAACGGCAGCGCCACGATGGCGGTGTGTGCCTCGAATCGCGGCAGCCCTGGCCACGATGCCGTCTGCACCGCGTTCGCCACCAGGTTGCGATGCGTCAGCATCGCGCCCTTTGAGACGCCGGTGGTGCCGCCGGTATATTGCAGCACCGCCAGGTCATCTGGTTTGGCGGGTTCAGGCAGGTCCACCAGGGGCACGCCGCCGCGCCGCGACGGCACCCGCGAGAGCAGATCTTTCAACTGCACAATGCTGGAATCTTTTTTGATCTCGCTGGCCGGCACATGCGGCTTACCCCGCTGATCGCGCGCCTCTTTGAGAGGGTAAAGCAGCGAGAGCGGCATGGGCAGGTAATCGGCGACGTTGGTGAGGATGATATGCTCCAACGGCGTTCCCTGCCGCACTTCATGCACTGTGGGATAGAGGATGTCGAGCGTGATGATCGCCCGCGCGCCGGAATCGCTGAGATGGTGCTGCATCTCATGGGCGGTATAGAGCGGGTTCGTGGGCACGGCGACGGCCCCGGCGCGCAGCACGCCATAAAACGCGATGGGAAATTGTGGCACATTCGGCAGGCAGATCGCCACGCGGTCGCCGCGCCCGATGCCCAGCGCGCGCAAGGCCTGGGCGAAGCGGTCCGCCGCCGCTTCCAGTTGCAGATAGGTCAGGCGATTGCCGTAAAAGATGACGGCAGTGCGGTCACCGCATTCGCGGGCGGCCTCGGTCAGCAGTTGAGGCAGAGCAATGTTGGGGATGTCAATGTGCTTGGGCACATTCGCATCATAATGCGCCAGCCAGGGAAAATCGACGGCGACTTCCATAGAATGAGGTTGGTTGGCCACGTTGCAGACTCCTCTCACAGTCGGACGGCGTGCGCATCATTGCGCCCACCGCCGCACACACAACGCCGCGAGATGACACCTTTGCATTCATTATACGGAACTTCGCTAACAAGATGCGATATCCCCAGCTACAGGTTTGGGACTATGCCAGCAACAGATGCGAGAGGAGGTGAGGGGTGCAAGTGATGCCCTGTGCTTGAGCCTCTTATTTTCACATAGTCTCAGCCAATCGCACCTGGATTTGGTGGCCAGCACTCTATTTCCCCGCTGTGCCATGCTTCAGCTTGGCGATCACCGCGTCAGCCACCTGGGAGGTGCCGACGGCGGTCTTGTCATCCGGCGTGGGCTTGAGGTCATAGGTGACGTTGCGTCCCTCGGCGATGACGGCAGCCAGCGCGCCCTCAAGCCGTTCAGCGGCGGCGCGCTCGCCCAGGTGGCGCAGCATCAGCGCGCCGGAAAACATCATCGCCATCGGGTTGACCTTGTTTTGGCCGGCATATTTCGGTGCGCTGCCATGCACCGGCTCAAAGACAGCGTAATCTTTGCCGATGTTCGCCCCTGGTGCCACGCCCAGGCCGCCAATCAAGCCGGCGGAAAGATCCGAAAGGATGTCGCCATACAGATTGGGCAGCACCAGCACATCGTATTGTTCCGGCTTCTGCACCAGTTGCATGCACATGTTATCGACGATGCGATCCTCGAACTGGATCTGCGGATATTCCCGCGCCACCTCTTGTGCCACGCTCAGGAACAAGCCGTCGGAATAGCGCATGATGTTAGCCTTATGCACCGCCGTCACCTTGCGGCGCTTGTTGGCGACAGCATAATCAAAGGCGAAGCGCACAATGCGGCGCGACGCGGCGGCGGAGATGTATTTGATGCTGATCGCCGCGTCATAGTCCAGGTGAATGCTGGTACGCTCGCCCAGCCAGTCGATCAGTTCGTGCAGATCGGGCGAGCCGCGCTGAAACTCGATGCCGGCATAGAGATCCTCGGTGTTTTCGCGCACGATGATGAGATCGATGTTGCTATAGCGCGAGCGCAAGCCGGGAAACGATTTGGCCGGGCGCACATTGGCATAGAGATCCAGCGTTTTGCGCAGGGTGACGTTGGCGCTGCGCATGCCCTTGCCGATGGGGGTGGTGATCGGCCCTTTGAGGGCGACGCGCGTGTGACGAATGGAGTCGAGGACGCGAGGCGGCAAGATGGAGCCTTCGCGCTCCAAAACGGCCAGCCCGGCCTCTTGCACGTGCCAGGTAAACGGCACGCCCGTTGCTTCCAGCACACGGCGCGTGGCCTCGGTAATTTCCGGGCCGGTCCCATCCCCTGGGATCAGCGTAACAGGATACGACATCGAGAAACAGCCTCGTTGACATGATGCGGACCCCGGCCAGGCAGGCGGCGCGGGGACGCTGTCATACCAACACAAACCGGCGATCTCAAGTATCTTATTGTACCATATCTGTCGAGACAGGACAGAAGGGCGATTGTAACCGCCCGCTCAATATCCCGCCTCGACATCTACCACGTCTACCAGCGGTTCGCCGCGCAGGAAGCGGCGGATGTTATCGGCGAAGTGTTGCGCCACGCGGTGCGCATAGCCGGTCGTCAGGCCGGAAAGATGTGGGGTGATCAGGACGTTGGGCAGCGACCACAGCGGGCTGCCGGCGGGCAGCGGTTCCTCAGCGGTCACATCCAGCGCGGCCCCGGCAATGCGCCGCTCGCTGAGGGCGCGGATGAGCGCCGGCTCATCAACGACCGCGCCGCGCGCCACGTTGATCAAGAAGGCGTTGGGGCGCATGGCGCGCAGTTGTTCCGCGCCGATCATGCCTCGCGTCTGGCTGGTGAGCGGCACGCTGAGCAGCACGCAATCGCTCTCGGCCAGCAGATCGTTCAAGTGGTCTTGATCATACATGGCGTCGCAATCGGGGTCAGGCGCGGATGAGGTGCGGCGCATGCCCAGCACGCGCATGCCCAGGGCGCGGCCAAGCTGCGCCACGCGGCGACCGATGGCCCCCAGCCCGACGATGCCCAGCGTGCGCCCCTGCCACTGAAAGCCGCGCAATTCGCCGCGCATGGTGCCGGTGGGCCACACTTTTTTTGCTTGCAGGCGCAGCATGTCGGCCCAGTTGCGAGCGAAGATCAACATCGCCCCCAGCACATATTCAGCGGTGGCCTGCGCGTTGGCGGTGCTGATGGTCGTCACCTGAAATGCCGGCTTCGCTCTGAACATGCCGGCTTTGATCAAGTCGTCAATGCCCGCGACGGGATATTGAAACCAGCGCAGGCGCGGGGCCAGCGCCACCAGGTCCAGCGGCGGACGGGCGGAGCAGAGCACATCAGCATCGGGCAGCGCCAGGCGCAGTTCGGCCACGTTGCTCACGATTTCCAGGCGTGCCGCCGTTCCCGCCGCCTCACGCAGCAGATGTTGATCCTCTGGGCTGAAGGCATAATCCGTCACGATGGTTATCTGATCGCTCATCTTCGCTCGCTCCCTTTTGTTGCCGGTCGTCGCACGCATGATCCCTGATGTGTGCAGCATATCACACCGTCACCATTGCCCAACTGTCACAGAAATGTTATAACAGTATTATGGAACCGATGATCATGATTGACGAGCGGAGCAAAGA